>JBEBIC010000177.1:0-5970 GCA_040080595.1 Bacteroidia bacterium
GAATAGCCGTTATGGAAGTTATGGAGATGGATAGAGATATTGAAACTTTGATTCTTAAGAATCCAAATGAGGTTGAAATTGCAAAGTTGGTGAGGTCTAAAGGGATGATAACTATGAAGGAGGATGCAATCATAAAAGCGATGCATAAAGTAATTCCTTTTGAAGAAGCTAATATGTTATAATCACAAAGTATGAGCGAAGATAAATCTCAAATAAAAATACTATTGGTTGACGATGATAAGTTTCTTTTAGATATGTACTATTTGAAGTTTAAAAAAACTGGACTGGAAATAGACTCTTCGTCCAGTAGCCTTTCAGCGTTAGAAAAAATAAGAGGGGGGAATAGTTATGATATTGTTGTTATGGATATAATAATGCCAGGTATTGATGGTTTGGAACTTCTTGAAACAATAAGAAAAGAAAAATTATTACCAAATTCTGCAATTATAATGTTAACAAACCAATCTGATGATATTGAAAAAGCAAAAAATCTAGGTGTAGATGGATACATTATTAAAGCAACAACAATACCTTCTGAAGTTGTGGAACAAGTTATTTCAATATATAAAAAATAATAAATATGTAGAATATACCGAAGATGGTAGAAAAAGTTTACTGTCGGAAGATAGTTTTAACACCAACTTTAACGACTGGGATTTATATACCAGCGATTTAAGCTCTGCGAAATTAATCAACGGTACGTTTGAGTTAGTATCGTTTACTAAAGCAGGAACATCACGCTATATTAGCTTTGCCAACAACAGTACCGACATAACAATTGAAGCAAGTTTTGATGTATCGAAAGCGGATGCTACACAAAAAACAGGTTTCTTATTTGGCTTTAAAGACTGGAACAACTACAATTATTTTTTAGTATCAAAAGACGGTATATATGTAGGTTATGTGTTTGAAGGAATATCAGCACAAAAAACCGATGGTATGTTTGTATCTAACTTTGATAACGAGAAAAAAAACAGTTTGAAAATAATTACCTACGATGATCAAATGGTATTTTCGGTAAATGGAGAGGTACAATACAAATGCGACAAACTACCTATGCCAGGCTCTAATATAGGCTTTGCGCTATCGGGTAAGGGGTCGGTAGTAGTTGATGATTTGATAGTGAAAGAAATAAATTTTAATGCGGACAATACTACTATCGTAAATAAAGATGATGCAGGTATTAAAGCATCGGGGTCGGGTATATTAATAGCCGAAAACGGTTATATTATTACCAATGAGCACGTAATACACGATGCTGATAAAATACAAGTAGAACTAATTACTAACGGTATTGCTACTACTTACGTGGCTACATTGGTGCAAAAAGATGAAGCTAACGATTTAGCCATAATAAAAATTACTGATGACAAATTTAAACCACTAGATAAACTAAAATATAGTTTTAAAGAAAGTGGTGCTATTGAAGTATCTGCACCATTATTTACCATTGGCTTTCCGCTAGCATTATCGGGCATGGGCAAAGAGGTAAAATATACCGATGGAAAAGCAAGCGCTAAAACAGGCTATAATGGCGCGCTAAATCAATTTCAAACGTCGATACCCGTACAACCAGGTAATAGTGGAGGGCCCGTATTTACTGATAAAGGCGAACTATTGGGCGTAATATGCTCCAAAATAACTAAAGCTGATAATGTATCGTATGCCGTAAAATTAAACTACATTAAAAACTTGGTAGAAACCGTATCGGAAATAACAACGCTACCTAATGATAAAAGCATACAAGCGCTTACCAGCGAAGAAAAAATAAAAATATTAAGCAACTACGTAACACTTATTAAAATAAAATAATATGAAATTACGTACACACACCTACTTTATTAGCGCATGTATTGCACTACTTAGTTACGGTAATACAACACATGTGCAAGCGCAAGAAACTAAACCTGCTGCCAATGAGTTAGATGCCCAATACACCCCAACAGGTAGCGGAATATTAAGCTACAGTAAAAGCAATGCAGATAAAAAAAACAGTAGTAGCCACGATTATCCTACACACATTGTAAAAGTTACCCCAGGCTTATTTATACGTAGCATCGTAGCTTTACAATACGAATACCACATGAGCGACAATACATCGCTGTGCGGTGGTGTAGGGTTTAATTATAACAAGGATATACTTTTCCAAGCTACGGGTCTTTATTTAATAAATGAACTAACAGGCAACAAAGCCGAAGCTAACGAAATAGACCATTTTACCATATACAAATATGGCAACTTTGGAGGCTCGTTACCCTACCTATATGGCGGAGTAAAATTTTGCAACAGCGACGGCGATGGTTATTTTGAAATAAACTATAGCCGCTATGGCAATGCCCTTATATATACATCGCCGTACAACAACCCCAACAACAATGGGTATGTATATAACACAACCATTGTAAACGACAATACCAAAGTAAAATTTGTAAGCAATGTATTTGGTTTAAAATTTGGTACGCAACACAATACCGAAAGTAAAATAATAACTACGCACGAATTTTTTTTAACACTAGGGCTAAACGTAATACGCAGAGATGTATTAATAAGCACCACTGCCGAAAATAGCACACAAGGCCTAGTAGTTACCTACACCAAACAAAAATCTGCTAAAAACAACATATTACCTTTTATTAATATAGGGTATTCGTTTGGTATAGGCATGTAAACTTAACTTATATATAGAATGAAACATACTACAACACTACTGCTACTCTTGCTTACCGCTACCCTAAGTATAGCGCAAGAAAAAACAGGCGTACCCAATACGCTAGATGCACAATATACACCAGCAGGCAGTGGTGTATTAACGTATAATAAACAAAAAAAAGCGAGTAATAAAAGCGATAGCGATTACCCTGGCAATATTATAAAATTTACGCCAACGCTACTTGCGCGCTCACTTATGGCGGTACAGTACGAACGCAAAATAGGTAACCAAGTTTCGTTGTGCGGTAGCTTTGGCTATAGTTATAACAATGATATTGTATTTACCGAAATGAGTACAAACGGCGAACCACTGTTTGAAAAAGAACTAGGCAGTGATGAAATTAGAATTAAAACATTGGTGGCTAACACCAAATACACCGCAAGTAAACCGCACTTTGGACTAGGAGTAAAGTTTTTAAACGAGCTTGAAGAAAACCGTGCAGGAGGCTATATACAAATTAACTACGACCACTGGGGCTACAACGCAGTGTTAGACTATACCAAAGCACCCTACAATTATCATAGCGGAATTAGTACCAGTAGCCCTACATCGCCAAAGTTTAATGTGGTAGGGACGCTACCATTAAACTTTAGTTTTAGTACTATAACCTTGCGTTACGGTTTTCAAATAATTACGGATACCAAACTAAAAACAAGCCACGAATTTTATTTTTCGTTTGGAGGTAAACTTACCAAGTTTGATGCTGTAACAGAAACACTAGACCCTAACTCCTTAAATAATTACACGCCTATACCTACGCCTTATAAACTAACTTACACTGCACGCCGTGTAAACCAATTTAGTGTGTATGCTGATATTGGCTACGCATTTGGCTTTGGTTTTGGAAAATAATACCAATTGTAAAAATAAATCCTTACTACAAAATAATATAACCCAACAAATAATAAAAAACATGATAAAACAATTAGCACTTACACTAGGCTTAGGATTAGCAATGCTTGCAACGCAAGCGCAAACAGTTAGTGTAAAATGGAGCGATAGAGAAGAGTACACAAAAGCCACAGGTACGTTTGGAACTTTTGCAGGTGGTAATACCAAATATGTATATACCAAATACAACAAAAACTCAAGGAAACACCCCGATGCCCAAGTAAAATTAACTGCCTACGATAACACTACTATGAAACAAGTAGCAAGCGTACCTCTTATTGGCTTTAAAGAAAATGAAAGTGATAAGGACAAAATGAAAGGCTTAAAATATTTTGACCAAATAGTATTTGAAAATACCATAAATGTATTTTGGACTAAATACGAAGATGGTAAAACACAATTATATGCGCAAATATTTGATGCTAAACTAAAGTCTAAAGTTAAACTCAAAAAAATATACGAAGTAAAAGCAGCAGGCAAAAAAAGTAGTCCTACACTATTTGTATTAGGAAATAAAAGTGCGGGCGAAAAAATAGTGATAGGTGCTGAATTACCAAGAGATAAAGGCGAAAATGTACGATTTGAATACAAAATACTTAAAAATGATTTGAGTTTTGATGCGTCTAACCAAATAACTTTACCTTATGCTACAACAGCTACAACCAACACACTGTCTGCAAGTTATGAAATTGCCGATAATGGCTTTTTATATACCAAAAGCTATATACAAATGGATAAGGAAGATAAAAAGAATTTAAAGAAAAACGAAAGCGCTTATTATAACTTACTTACTGTTATTAACCCTGCTAGTGGTAAATCTACCAGCCACGCACTAAAATACGAAAATAAAAATTTATTCCGTGTAAGTTATATTGCCGCCAATGGTAAAACTAAAATATATGGTATGTATTCGGACTTGTTATTAGATAAAAAAGGAAACGACTTACATGGTATATTTTATGCCGAAATAGAAGATGGAGAACCTATGATTTCAACTCCTAAATTTATCGATTTTGATAAAGTAACCTTAGCCAAATTGTTTGCTAAAGATACTGAAGATAAAAAGAAAAGTGGATTGTTTGCAAGTAAAGACGCTAAATCATCTGACGAAGAGTCGTTAAAGAATGATTATGTTATAGAACAAGTAGTATCATTAGATAAAGACAATGTAGTGCTATTTGCCTCACGTATGAATAATTACTCCGTTAGAGAGTGTACAGGTTCAGGTAGTAGTCGTTCTTGTGTAACAAAGTATTATTGTGAGAAATCAAATGTTACCGCATTTAAAATTGACAATACAGGTAAACTTGTTTGGGCTTCAAACATGGATAGGAAATGTACTTATAGTGGTTGGGATGTTTATGATGTGGAGTTAATAACTGATAATGATAATATGTTTTTAACGTATGGTAACACATACACTACTGAAGAAAATAAAAAGACTGGAAAGGAAAAAAAGAAAGCAAAAGGTTGGAAAGATTCTAAGTTTGAATACGCCGTATTTAATTATAAAACAGGAGAGTATAAAAAACAATTTTATGTTGTAAATAAAGAAGGAACGCCTAAAAAAGATGAAAAAACAATTGGTGGTATATACAATATTGAAAACAAGATGTTTTTTAACTACACATCATACAAAGTAAAACCGTGGGCT
Organism: Bacteroidia bacterium; assembly: GCA_040080595.1. GTDB lineage: Bacteria > Bacteroidota > Bacteroidia > UBA4408 > UBA4408 > JACMRI01. The sequence continues at coordinate 5,256 of JBEBIC010000177.1, forward strand.
TGGATAGGTTGTATTGCAGGTTTTGCATGCCCACCTTTATTTTTCTTACCATTTTCTAATCTAGGACGTGATTTTTGGGGTTATGTAGGTACATTTCAGCCTGCAAAATAACACGCACTGAATATAAACACAACGCTACTTTGTAGTATTCACTTATAATACACCAAATCTTATGAAAACCCTACTTACCCTACTTTGCGTAACTATGCTAATAGCAAGTTGCAAACAAAAAACTAACTTAACTACCGCTGAGCCCAACAACTTTAGTATAGAGCATTGCCAAAATAATATGCAAGATACTAACGAGTTAGGTATAGATTGTGGTTGGGCTTGTGAACCTTGTAAAGAAATAACTCCGAGTTGTACGCCTACGCTTAACACAGTAAAGTTAAACAATAGCAATTATACTATGGCAGTAGGTAAATACGCTGTTAGTAATGGCGTGTGTACAATGCAACTCACTAATCAAACTAATACATTTAAAATTGTTTTTGCAATTACTAAACCAAGTAAATACACTAAGTATAAAATAAAAAGCACTTACGCTTCAACTGTGCTACAGCCTGATGAGGTTCGTTTTGGTTTTAACACATCGGGTGGTTTTTACTACGATACTGAAGTAGAAAGTGGCGACTTATATTTTATGGAAATAAATGGTACGTATTATGCAACTATTTGCAACGGAGAAACTTATAATAATTTTAATGTAATAGGT
>JBEBIC010000459.1:0-1217 GCA_040080595.1 Bacteroidia bacterium
TATAGCACCATCAGCATTAATACTACGTGTGTATAAAAGTGGTATGAGCGCTAAATACTTGCAAAACGAATTAATTAATACAATTAAGAGCGAGTTTGAACATAATCTTTCGCAGCAAATATATGTGAGCAACGCCGCTTGGGAGGTTACTCGCAATGCTAAAGAAGAAATGATAAAATTTATACTTACCACTGGCAATAAATTAGACGAAAGTTCAGGCGGAATGGAACTTACCAAATTGCTTATGGACATAAGCGCTAACGTAGCAAAACTACCTACTCAAATAGCCGAAGAGGTTATAAAAGAAGAGGTGCGCCGTTACTTGTAAAGTTATAATTTGATAATGAAATAAACTCTGCGGAACACTGCGCTTAACTCTCCGAAAATCTGCGAGAAAAATAAAAACTTGATATAGCACACCAATGGAACTTACACAACATACACACGAAGCATTTACAGCCAAAGATTTAGTAACCTCGCAAGATGTGCGTTGGTGCCCTGGTTGTGGCGATTATTCTATACTTAAACAAGTACAAACTGTACTACCCGAACTAAACATACCACGAGAAAACATAGTATTTATAAGCGGTATAGGCTGCTCGTCGCGCTTTCCGTATTATATGGAAACCTACGGCATGCACAGTATACACGGTAGAGCTACAGCTATTGCAAGTGGATTAAAAGCTACTCGCCCTGAGCTTTCTGTATGGATTATTACGGGCGATGGCGACTCGTTGAGCATAGGTGGTAATCATTTTATACACTTGTTGCGTCGCAATTTTGATGTAAACATTCTATTATTCAACAACCAAATATACGGTTTAACAAAAGGGCAATATTCTCCTACATCTGAAATTGGAAAAATAACCAAGAGTACTCCTATGGGCGCTATAGACCACCCATTTAATCCCTTAGCACTGTGCCTTGGCGCTGACGCTACATTTATAGCACGTAGTATGGATAGAGACCCTGTACACATGCGTGAAGTACTAAAGCGAGGTAATGGACACAAAGGAACTTCGCTTATAGAAATATACCAAAACTGCAATGTGTTTAACGACGGTGCGTTTGAATTATTTACTGAAAAATCAACTAAGAAATTAGAAACTATTTTTGTAGAACACGGCAAACCCTTGGTATTTGGCAAAGACAACGAATTAGGAATTGTGCTTGACGGCGATACACCACGTGTAGTAAACATTGCCGAAGTAAGCACC
>JBEBIC010000460.1:0-1216 GCA_040080595.1 Bacteroidia bacterium
GTACAATCAGTTAAATAGAAAATTACTAACAAGTTATTATTTTGAGAACAAAAAAAGGTTTCGCTTAATTGCGAAACCTTTTTTTATTAATCATTCGTAAGTTTTATTACTTTTGTACAAAATAAAAAAACGTTAAAACCCAATTTTAAAACAATGGCAAAAATTAAAGTATTAAACCCAGTAGTAGAGCTTGATGGCGATGAAATGACCCGTATTATATGGTCATTTATTAAAGAAAAATTAATTCTACCTTACCTAGAACTAGATATTAAAAATTACGATTTAGGTATGGAGCACCGCGATGCTACCAACGACCAAGTTACCATAGATGCTGCAAACGCCATAAAAGAACATGGAGTAGGTATTAAGTGTGCTACAATTACGCCTGACGAAGCGCGTGTAAAAGAATTTGGCTTAAAACAAATGTGGAAATCTCCTAACGGTACTATCCGTAATATATTGGACGGTACAGTGTTTCGTGAGCCTATAGTATGTGCTAATGTACCTCGTTTGGTTACTAACTGGAACGCACCTATCATTGTTGGCCGTCACGCATTTGGCGACCAATATAAAGCAACCGATTTTGTAGTACCAGGCAAAGGTAAATTAACTATGAAGTTTGAAGGCGAAGATGGAAAAGTAATAGAACACGAAATATTTAATTTCCCTGGTGCAGGCGTTGCTATGGGTATGTATAATTTAGAGGCATCAATACGTGGTTTTGCTCACTCATGTTTTAATGTAGCATTAACTAAAAAATGGCCTTTGTATTTATCAACTAAAAACACCATTCTTAAAAAGTACGATGGTCGTTTTAAAGATATTTTTGAAGAAATATTCCAAGCCGATTACAAAGCTAAATTTGATGCAGCGGGCATAGTGTATGAACACCGTTTGATAGATGATATGGTGGCTTCGGCACTTAAATGGAATGGTAACTTTGTATGGGCTTGTAAAAATTATGACGGCGACGTACAATCAGACACTGTTGCGCAAGGTTTTGGTTCGTTAGGATTAATGACATCGGTACTTATAACACCTGATGGACAAACTATGGAAGCTGAAGCAGCACACGGTACAGTTACACGCCACTATCGCGACCACCAAGCGGGCAAATCTACATCAACTAACCCAATAGCATCAATATTTGCATGGACACGTGGTTTAGAATTTCGTGGTAAAAAAGATGGCAATGCGGAGTTAATTAATTTCTGCC
>JBEBIC010000461.1:0-1206 GCA_040080595.1 Bacteroidia bacterium
CCATTCTTGGTCAGTTCCTGGTAAGAAACCTGGCACATCTTCAAACGTTAATAATGGAATATTAAAGGCATCGCAAAAACGTACAAAACGTGCTGCTTTGGTACTTGCATTTATATCTAACACTCCTGCTAAATATGCAGGCTGATTAGCCACAATACCTATGCTACGCCCAGCTATGCGTGCAAAACCTACTACTATGTTTTCGGCAAAGTTTTTATGTACTTCCAAAAAGCTATCTGCATCAATAGTTGCGTTTATAACTTCACGTATATCATACGGTTGATTAGGATTTTGAGGGATAATTGTGTTAAGCACAGGGCGTTGTTCATTGCCACTTTCGTAAGGTACTTGTGGTGCAAGTTCTTCGCAGTTTTGTGGCATGTAACTCAACATGTTTTTTATGTTTTGAATACACTCCAACTCATTAGCGCAAGCAAAATGTGTAACGCCACTTTTACTACTGTGTGTGTGTGCTCCTCCAAGTTCTTCGCTCGTAACTTCTTCGTGGGTAACTGTTTTTACTACGTTAGGCCCTGTTACAAACATATACGAAGTATTTTCTACCATCATAATAAAATCGGTAATAGCAGGCGAATACACTGCGCCTCCTGCGCAAGGCCCCATTATTGCGGATAGTTGTGGAATAACTCCACTTGCTTTGGTGTTTCTATAAAAAATATCAGCATAACCACCCAACGATACTACACCCTCTTGTATGCGTGCGCCTCCACTATCGTTTAAGCCTATTAATGGTGCGCCATTTTTCATAGCTAAGTCCATTATTTTACATATTTTTTCAGCATGGGTTTCGCTTAACGAACCTCCAAATACTGTAAAATCTTGCGAAAATACATAAATCAATCTACCATTTACGTTACCATACCCTGTAACTACGCCATCTCCCAAATATTTTTCGTTTTGCAAACCAAAGTCGCTACTACGGTGGGTTACGAGCATTCCTATTTCTTGAAAAGTACCTTCGTCCATCAAAAAATGCACACGCTCACGCGCCGTCATTTTCCCTTTTTTGTGCTGTGCGTCTATACGTTTAGCACCGCCACCTAGTTGTGCTTCGGCTATTTTTTGTTCTAATATATTAATTTTATCTTGCATGGTAAGTGAGTAGTTACGTTTGATGTTTTTTTTAAGAATTAATGCACAAATATAAAAATACAAGTACACTATTTAGTATTAAAATAAATGTGG
>JBEBIC010000017.1:0-24422 GCA_040080595.1 Bacteroidia bacterium
GAGTAAAAACAACCTGTACAACACAGGATTATTTTCATCGGTTGATATTAATTGCACACAAAATAATAATAGAGGTACTGCAGTAATATTAGTGGTTGAGCGCTTGCCAATAGTGCCATTGCCAATAGTAGAACTTGCCGACCGCAACGCTAGTGCATGGCTACAAAACCCAAGCTGGAGCCGTATTAATTATGGCTTGGCTATTACAGCACGTAACCTTTCGGGTAATAACGATTCATATATTTTTGCATTTAAACGAGGGTTTAATAATGCAGTGCTTATGGAATATATAGCGCCCTACATTAATAAGAAAATGAATGCAGGTTTGGCTTTTAAGGTGCGTTATGCTACTAATAATCAGGTGCTGGTGCGTACTATAAACAATAAAGCGGAATTTTTAAAAGCAGAGGGTACAAGCAAAATAAAACACGAGTTTATAAGCAACATACGTTATACATTTAGGCAACAATTATACTTAACACATACATTGTTAGCACAATATACCTACCTAGCTGTAGCAGATACCATACTTAGCTTACAGCCTAATTATGGTAGTAATAATGGTATGAGTACAAACACTTTTTTTACACTTAGTTATGAGTTTAAGTTAGACAAACGAGATTACAAAAACTATCCGTTACGTGGTTATTTTATTGATGCCTTAGTACAAAAAGATGGTTTAAACATATTGAAAAACGAACACATAAACACACTGTACGCTACGTTGCAACTAAAAAAATTTATTAAGTTAAACAACCGTTTTTATTATGCTATTGGGGCAAAAGCAAAAAAAAGTAATGCGGGATATCAGCCTTATTTTATGGTAAAAGGTTTGGGGTATGGTAACGAATTGGTGCGTGGTTTTGAATATTATAATATAGACGCTCCTAACTATTTTTATGCTCGCCACAATATTAAATATGCACTTATAAAACCTAACGAGGTACGTATATGGGGAGCAAAAAACAACAGCATAAATGTGTTTAGATACGGTTTGTTTTTAAACCTATTTAATGATGTAGGGCAAGCATTTAGTAGCACTCAACCTAATAATACACTCAATAACAAACTATTGTATAGTACAGGCATTGGTGTAGATTTTATAAGTAGTTACGATGCTGCTATACGTGTAGAATATACGCTTAATAGCATTAATACACGAGGTATATATATTTCATTCGTAGCTCCTATTTAATTTTTACTTTTATAAAAAAAACATCATTTACATTATTATGACATCACCCCGAATACTCATTTATCTAGGGCACCCAGCGCATTATTATATTTTTCAGCAATTAATAAAACACAGTATTGCTAATAACATTCCACTACAAATTGTTATTAAAAAGAAAGATGTACTAGAAGATTTATTACGCAACGAAGGTGTGCCTTACATTAATATAATGCCACATGAGCGCAGTCAATCTGCATGGGGAATTATAAAAGGAATAGCGTTTAGAGCTAAAGAAATATTTGCAGTAGTGCGTACATTTAAACCTACTGTAATGGCTGGTACATCGGCAGAGATACCTTGGGTAGGCAAGCTGTTGGGGATAAAATCGTATGTGTTTAACGAAGATGATTATGATGTAGTAAAAAACTTTTGCCGTGTTGCCTACCCTATGGCTACAGCAGTAGTAGCGCCTAATGTATGCAATGTAGGGAAGTATAATTACAAAAAAATAGCCTATAATTCGTACCACGAGTTGGCGTACTTACACCCACAAGTATTTACGGCTAACGCAAGCGTTGCGGCACAGTATGTGAATATTAACGAACCGTTTTTTTTGTTGCGCTTTAGTGGTTTAGGTGCGTTTCACGATGTAGGTAAAACAGGCATTACTGATGCTAAAGCATTGGAATTAGTACAGCTATTATTACCCTATGGCAAAGTATATATTACTAGCGAACGCCCTATTGGCGATGCTTTGGCGCAGTATCAATTAAATATAAAGCCGATACATATACACCATGTAATGCAGTATGCCACTATGTATATTGGCGATAGCCAAACAATGACCGCCGAAGCAGCAGTGCTTGGCGTGCCTGCATACCGATACAATGATTTTGTGGGTAAACTAAGTTACTTAAACGAACTGGAGGAAGTGTATAATTTAGCCAAAGGCTTTAGTACCAATGCTTGGCAACCTATGTTAAACGCCATTACTATAGATTTAAACACTACCAATTTAGCAACTATTCATAGCCAACGTTTACAAAAATTATTAGCCGATAAAATAAATGCTGCCGATTTTATAAAACAATTGTTGTTGAATTAACATAGCTTTTACGTTTATCTTTTTATAAGTTTGTAATACATTAACTATTTAACAACCCTAAACACATGACTCCATTTTTAGCCGAATTTATTGGCACATTAGTACTTATTGTATTTGGCGGAGGCGTAGTAGCCAGCGCAATTTTAAAAGACACCAAGGCCGAAAACGCAGGGTGGCTTGTTATAACTTTGGGTTGGGGTTTAGCCGTAACTATAGCTATATACGCAGTAGGTAGTATAAGTGGAGCGCACTTAAACCCCGCTGTTACCATAGCATTAGCAAGTGTTGGCGATTTTAATTGGGTTGATGTTCCTATGTACATATTGGCACAGGTGTTAGGTGCATTTGTAGGAGCATGTATAGTATGGTTACATTTTTTACCACATTGGAAATTAACAACTGACCAAGGTACTAAATTAGCGGTGTTTGCCACAGGACCTGCGGTGCGCAATGTGTGGGCTAATGTATTAAGCGAAATAAGCGGAACGTTTTTTTTAATAATAGGACTTATGTTTATAGGGTCTAATAAATTTACCGATGGCTTAAACCCCTTGGTAGTAGGTGGTTTAATAGTGGCCATAGGATTGTCGTTAGGCGCAACTACGGGCTATGCCATAAACCCAGCAAGAGATTTAGGACCTCGTTTGGCACATTTTATATTGCCCATAGCAGGCAAAGGCACTAGCGATTGGCAGTACGCTTGGATACCTGTTGTAGCACCAATAATAGGCGGTACGCTAGCCGCAGTAACTTACAAAGCGTTGTTTGCGCAACAAGTAAGTATGTTGCTTTGGGTGCTTATTCCAATAGTTGTTGTAGTGGCTGTAATGGCTGTTATTACTGATAAAAAATAAGTTTAGTACGATTCTTAATCTCACATAAAAATTAACATGAGCAATTACATATTATCTATAGACCAAGGCACTACAAGCAGTAGAGCTATATTGTTTAACAAAGCGGGCGAAGTAGTACAAGTAGCACAAAAAGAGTTTACACAACACTTTCCTAACGCAGGTTGGGTAGAACACGATGCTATAGAAATATGGCAAAGTGTACAAGATGTTGTAGCCGAAATTTTAGCCGTACATAGCCCCGAAAGTATTGCGGCTATTGGCATTACCAACCAACGAGAAACTACGGTAGTATGGAACAAGCATACAGGAATGCCCATATACAATGCCATAGTGTGGCAATCTCGCCAAAGTATGGATGTGTGCAACGACCTTAAAACAAAAGGACACAACCAATTAGTAAAAGATAAAACAGGCTTATTAATAGATGCTTATTTTTCAGGGACTAAAGTTACATGGATACTTAACAACGTTGCGGGCGCTAAGGAATTAGCCACTAACGGCGATTTATTATTTGGCACAATAGATACATGGTTGCTTTGGAAATTAACTAATCATACGGTACACGCTACCGATTATAGCAACGCATCGCGTACCTTGTTATACAATATTTACGACTTGTGTTGGGACGATGAATTGTTAGCAATAATGGGCATTCCCAAAGCTATGCTACCTACTGTATGTCCATCATCAACCGTGTATGGACATACCGCAATAGATATATTTAAAGGCGTTAAAATACCCATAGCGGGCATAGCTGGCGACCAGCAAGCTGCCTTATTTGGGCAAGCATGCTTTACCAAAGGTATGGCAAAAAACACCTACGGTACAGGTTGTTTTATGCTGATAAACACGGGCGAACAAGCAATAAAATCAAGCAAAGGACTGCTTACTACTATAGCTTGGGGAGTTGATGGAAAAGTAACTTACGCCTTAGAAGGTAGCGTATTTGTAGCGGGCTCGGCTATACAATGGTTAAGAGATGGATTAGAATTTTTTGCACAAGCCAAAGATAGCGAAACACTTGCCAATAGCGTAACCGACACCGATGGTGTGTATGTAGTGCCTGCGTTTGTGGGCTTAGGTACACCCTACTGGGATAGCGAGGTGCGTGGCGCAATGTTTGGTTTAACACGTGGTACCACGCAAGCACACATTACACGTGCAACGTTAGAAGCTATGGCGTATCAAACTAAAGATGTAATAGCTGCAATGGAAGAAGAATCGGGCATTAAACTAAAAAGTTTGCGTGTAGATGGTGGTGCGGTTAGTAATAATTTATTGATGCAGTTCCAAAGCGATATATTACAAACACAAGTACAACGCCCAGTAGTACAAGAAACTACGGCTTTGGGAGCAGCGTATTTAGCAGGTTTAGCAGTAGGGTTTTGGGCAAACAAAGAAGAAATAGCTACACAATGGTTGGTGCAAAAAACATTTGAACCTACTACCAATGTTCAAAAATCTAACGAGTTATATGCAGGCTGGCAAATAGCTATAAGAGCAACTACAGCATTTAAACTCAACAAAAAATAAGCGTATTATGTCATCATTTTCGGCACACAATAGAACACAAATTATAAACAAATTAACTACCACACACTACGATGTAATAGTAATAGGTGGCGGTATTACAGGTGCTGGTATAGCCTTAGATGCTTCGGCACGTGGCTTAAAAGTGGCGGTGTTGGAAATGCAAGATTTTGCAGCAGGAACATCGAGCCGTAGTACCAAACTTATACATGGGGGCTTGCGTTATTTAAAACAATTGGAGTTTAAATTAGTAGCCGAAGTAGGTAAGGAGCGTGCTATTGTGCATCGCAACGCACCACACTTAGCTATACCACAACTTATGCTATTACCCATAGTTAAGGGTGGTGAGCTAGGCGTATGGTCGGCTCGTTTAGGTATGTGGGTGTATGAAAAACTAGCTGGTGTAAAGCAAGAAGAGTGGCACAAAGTATTATCAAAAAATGAAACGCTTGCTGCCGAACCTATGTTGCGTGCTGATAATTTATTAGGCGGAATTAGTTTTTATGAATACCGTACTGATGATGCTCGCTTAACTATTGAAGTGCTTAAACAAGCTGTAAAAACAGGTGCTGCAGCACTTAACTATAGTAAAGTAACAGGATTTGAATACATGCAAGGCAAAGTAAGTGGCATAAAAGTACAGGATATATTTACCAATGAAATTTATACTGTAAAAGGCAACTATGTAGTAAATTCATCGGGCCCATGGGTAGATGTATTGGACAAGTTGGACGATATACGTATGAAACAAGCTCCAAGCAAACTACACATAACCAAAGGAGTACACTTAGTAATAGATGCTGTGCGCCTGCCAGTAAAGCAAGCGCTGTACTTTGATACGCCCGATAAACGTATGATATTTATAATTCCACGCGAGGGCAAAACATACATAGGCACTACCGATACTTTTTATAGCGATGATATTGCTCGTCCACAAATAACGCACGAAGAACAAACCTATTTGTTAAGTTGTGTAAATAACATTTTTCCTACTTTAAAATTAATTGATGCCGATGTAGAATCTACATGGGCTGGTCTGCGCCCCTTGATACGAAAGGAAGGTAAAGGGCCTTCGGAAATTTCTCGTAAGGACGAAATGTTTGTTTCGGCACGAGGATTAATAACCATAGCAGGCGGAAAACTTACTGGCTACCGTAAAATGGCACAACGTGTAGTGGATTTAATAGCTACACAAATAAAAACCAATACCACTGTAACCCTTGCCAAATGCACCACGCAAGACATTGCGCTTGCGGATACTGTTGTTACTGATAAATTTGATACCGTAGTACAAACCAAAACACAACAAGGTGTTGCATTGGGTTTAACTGCTACCGAAGCGCATCAACTAATATACCGCTATGGTACTAATGTAGATGCGTTGTTTACTATTATAAAAGATTTGAACACACGCCCTACAACACCCTTACCTATTGCGTTACAAACACAATTAATGTATTGCATAGCTAATGAAATGTGTACTACTCCTACCGATTTTTTTATACGTCGTACAGGTGCTATTTATTTTGATATAGCAAGCATTGCCAAATATGCTACACCCGTAATTAAGTATATGCAAACGGTTTTTAACTGGAATGAGGCGCAAACATTGCATTTTACTAACGAATTAACTACTGAGGTTGCACATACTAAAGCGAGTGTGTAAAAACTAATTTACAAAACGCTTAAAACAAAAAGTGAGTTAGCCTATTAGCGAAATTTTGGACTACTATACTAAGTAACACTATTACTTCTTTTTTAATGTGCCGTAATATCTATTGTTCATTAGTTGAGTATATTCTTCAATGCTACCAAGCCCAACAGAATTGCGCCTTTGGTTTACTTGCTTAGGTGCTATTAATGGTTTAGGTTGGTACGATGTGGAGTCTTTATTTAATTCCATTTGCGAACCATAAATTTGTAATTGTTTGGTATTTACTTTTACTCTATCTATCAAGTACGCATAATCTTTTCCTGATACGTTGTCTTTATCTACTTCTATTTTCATTAGCGTTAATACACTATCCTGAAAATAAGGATACTTATCAGCATGCTGTATTAATAACCAAAAGTTGTGCGCGCTTACTGTCCCAACGAGTTTGGCGTTAGGATAACCATAGGTATAAAATAATGAGCGAATTATTTTAAAATTTAAACTATCCGTTAAACTCATTAATTGCCCCACGTTTTCTGTGCTGATAGAATCTATTTCTCCATTTGTTACCATTCGTACTAACGCTCTGCTTTTTTGGTCTTCTGTTTTTAACGAATCTATTAATAATGAAAGTTTAACATTGGTTTGCGCCACTACACAATTGCTTGTAAGTAGCATTATTGCTATTAAAAAGAGGGTTTTCATTTACTAGAAAATTTGTCTAAATAATCTTTAACGAAAATAATTACTCCAAAAAATAGAATAACGGATATTAAAAAAAACAACCAAGTAATTATTATTGAAAAATTGCGCCCTAATTTGAACTCAAATACCACTCCATTGCTAATTTCTAGTTTCATTTTTTTATATAGAAGAAGGTAATTTAAGACTAAAATAACAATTAGAATAACGATCATAATATTCATGTCAATCTGCGTATGTGTTATTAAAGCAGTTAGGATATTAAAAATAGAAAACACAAACATTGTTTCAGTAACACTAAGGGTATATAAAACCGTTGCGTTTGGTTGATTGTCGATAATAACTCTTGTATAAAACAAGTAGTAATAATAATAAAGAATTTTAAAAAACATTACTAAGTCTTTTAACTATTAACCACACTATACAAGGCTACTGATGTAGCGGTTGCTACATTCATGCTGTGGCTCATGCCCATCATAGGTATGTGTAGTACTACATGCGCCATTGCTAAGGCTTCGGTGCTCATGCCTTTTTCTTCGCTGCCCATTATTACCACTACTTTGTCAAGGTGTTTAAAACTCATTTCGTTTAAGGGCAAACTATTCGTAGCCAATTCTATAGCTACTATGTGGTATCCATCATCACGTAATTGTTGTAGTACACCTACAGTATCAGCATTAAACTCGTGGTCTATGTATTTATGCGTATTGCGCGATGCTCTGTGTACCTTGGTAGTAAGGTGTTGTAGCATGTGCCCTACCATATATATTTTACGTATTCCAAAATTGTCCGATAGTCTAAATATCATACCTATGTTGCCAGGGTCGTTTAGGGTTTCTACCACTACCACTACATCTTTGGTGTGCATTATTACTCTACGTTCGTCGTAGGTTATTTGGCGTGGGCTAGCTATGTGTGCATTCATTTAGTGCGAGTGTTATGTTGTTTAATCCTTGTTCAAATTCGGTTTCGGTAGGCCAGCCAAAGCCTATGCGCATGTAGGTGTCGGGCATTTCAAACCAATGTCCTGGGCCTACCATAGTAGCGTATTTATTTACTAATATATCGTAAAATTTAGTAACATCTATATTGGCTGTAATGCACGGGAAACAAACCGTTCCGCCTTGTGGCACTACACATTGTATGCGGTGTTGTTCGGTTATTAACCACGCTTTAAGCAGTTCAAAATTGTGCATATAACGTTGTTGTATAGGTGCGTAGTATTTGTTTTTTTCTGCCATAAATTGGTAGGCTACTTCTTCGTCTAATGCGGAGTTGCATATAAATATTTGTTCTTTGGCCGCTAAGCATTTTTCCATTAATTGGGCGTCTTGCGTTATTAACCAACCTAGTCTAATGCCAGGTAAACCAAAGGCTTTAGACACCGATGATACACTTATAACCTTGTTGCTAAGTGTTGCTGCCAAAGGTTGTTTTACGGTAAAATTCAAATCGCGATAGGTTTCATCAACCAATAAATACACGTTGTGTTCTTCGGCTATTTGTATAAGGGCATCTATCTCGTGTTGCGCAAGTACTACTCCTGTAGGGTTGTGCGGATTGGTTACACTTATGTATTTGGTATTTGGTTTTATGGCTTTTATAATTTCGGCTCTATTTATTTTCCAATTATCATTAATGGTTAAATCAATAAACGAAATGTGGCAACCTATGGCACGAGGGGTTTCTATGTTGGTAGCATAGTTGGGGCGCACTACTATAAGGTGGTCGTCTTTGCTTAATAATGTGGTACTTATAATAAACAATGCCGATGCTGCACCTACGGTAAGTAGCACGTTGTCTTTATGCAAATTATTGTGTTCGTTTATAATAAGTTCACGTAGCTCGGGCTTGCCATAATGGTCGGTATAGCACAGTACTAAGTCGTTTATATTTAGTGTTATGTTTTTAAGTATTTGGTCGCTTACGCTGCTTTCTGCAAGGTTATGTTTAATGGTATCGTAGCCCAATTGTTCAGGCGATTCCATTTCTATGGGCATACGTTTGTAGTTCATTGTTGTGTTTAACTATTATGTTTTATGTTTAAAAATTGTTCAGCAGTTAGTACCGCTATTTGCGCCGTTTTATAATCACGCAAGTTACGTGTAAGTACTGTTTTTATGTTTCCCTCTAATGCGCTAAAGTATTGCAAAGCATCTTCAAAGTCTTTAAAATCGCTAGCTAGCGCAAGTTCTACTGTTTTATCGGTTACAGGTAAAACACTTACTAAGGTTTTAAATGTTAATAATTGTTTGCGTGCTTGCGTTGCCGAAAATTGTTTTGACAACAAATAATTTAAGTTAGCAAAACACAATGATGACACCGCTATTTTTATTTTTCCACTATCGGCTAATGAAAATAATTGCGCAGCATATTCGTAAAAAGGTTCTCTATTGCTCAATAAATCCAACACAATGTCAGTATCTACAAATACTTTTTCCATTATTTGTATTTGTCTGTTAAATAATTGGTATAACCTTTTTTGTGGTCATAATCTTTAGGTAGTTTTATTATACCCGACAAACTTTTTACAAGCGGTGTTATTTTTTGTTTTTCTGTAGCGGTATCTTGTAAAATATTTTGCAAATAACCCTCTACTAATTTAGACAGGCTTGTGTGCTTAGATGTAGCGTATTCTTTGGCCTTTTCTATTACGCTTTGTTCTAGTTTAAGAGTGAGTTTGGTATCCATAATTATAAGTTTATACGTACAAATATAATTAAAAAAGCACGTATTTTTTTTGGGAATAAAATTTAACAAAACACTATTTTCAATTGCAATAGAATGTACTTTTACCGTATGAAAAATTGTATTCTAATTTTAATATTTACTGCCTGCGCTACGTTTGCTAATGCACAACAATTTAATGCAGGCATAGTTGCAGGCATAGCAGGCACACAGGTTGAGGGCGATGGCTTAGGTGGTTTTAATAAAGGGGGCGCTGTTGCTGGTGTATGGTTAAACTTACCGTTAAAAAATAAAAACTTTGCGTTTCAAGTAGAGATGCACTATACAGGTAAGGGCGCTAAAACAGCTACGAATCCTTTGTTTCAGGACAGTGCAGCTAGGGGCAACCAAGGCTTTAATTATTATTATTTGATGCGCTTACATTACATTGATGTGCCGTTTTTATTACATTATTACAACAAAGCATTTACTTACGAAATAGGCACAAACATTGGCGTGCTAGCAGGCGCACATATATTTGATACTTATGGCGAAATGCAAGCTGGCGCACAAGGTAGCCCGCAAGACCAACCGTTTAATCGTTTGGATTGGACAACTGCCATAGGTATATCCTATGCTATGAGCGACCATTGGATAGGCTCGTGGCGACTAAGCAACAGCATAACACCTATACGCAACTATTATGTAAATGTAGCCCGCAGGCAAGCATTTGGAGGGCTTGGGCAATACAACACCGTTATGGAATTTACACTGCGCTATTCGTTTAATACACTTGTTAGAAAAGCAAAAAACAAAACAGTAACTACACCAATAATTACGAATTAATAATTACGGTTTAGTATAAACCAATTTGCGGATACAAAACAGACTAATTATTATTTAATATAATACGCATAACACATGAACCCAACTAAAATAGTAGTAGCCATTACAGGCGCAAGTGGTGCTATATACGCACAATTATTATTGCAAAAATTACAGGTGTTATTACAAAACAAAACAATAACTGCCGTAGGTGTAGTAATGAGTAAAAACGCTAAAGACGTGTGGCAGTATGAGTTAGGCAATAACGACTACGAAAAACTTCCATTTACGTTTTACGACAAAACTAACTTTATGGCACCCTTTGCCAGTGGTAGCGCAGGTTACACCACTATGATAGTATGCCCATGTAGCATGGGTACACTTGCACGTATAGCGCACGGCACTAGCGACGACCTTGTAACACGTGCCGCCGATGTAATATTAAAAGAACGCCGTAAGTTAATACTACTTGCCCGCGAAACCCCATTAAACCTAATACACATTAACAATATGAAAACGGTAACCGAAGCAGGAGGGATTATATGTCCCGCTACGCCTAGTTTTTATAGCCGTCCGCAAACTATACAAGAACTTGCGCTTACGGTAGTAGATAGGGTTATAGCCCTTGCCGACTTGCCTAACGTAAGTTATGCGTGGGGAGAGTAATTTTATTTTGTTTATGATTATTTAAAATAAGTTAAACAAAAATAGTGTACCTTTACATTTGTAAAAAAAACACTATTGGTTATGAAAACAAAAATAGTATGGTTTAGAAACGACCTACGCCTACACGATAACGCTACATTAACCACCGCAATAAACAATAGCGATGAAGTAATACCCTTGTATGTGTTTGATGTACGACAGTTTCAAAACACCCACTTTGGTTTTAAAAAAACAGGTGCAGTGCGTACGCAGTTTTTGATAGAATGTGTACAAAATTTACAACATAACTTACAACAACTTGGTGGGAATTTAATAGTACGTGTAGGTATTCCAGAGTTTATAATTCCAGAGCTTTGCAAGCGTTACAATGTTACATCGGTTTATTTTAGTAAAGAGGTTACGCCAGAGGAAGTACGTGTAGAAAACGCAGTAGAAAAGGAGTTGATAAAGCTAAATGTGAATTGGAAAGAAGAGTGGACATCAACTTTATTAACCAAAGATGATTTACCATTTAGCATACCCAAAATGCCTGATGTATTTACGGCGTTTAGAACCAAAGTAGAACACAATTGTACGTATGCAGATGTCTTGCCAACACCTATTAAAATAAGTATTCCACAGGATATTACTGTTGAAGAATTACCTACTATAGAACGTTTATTGCACGCTCAAAATTACACCATTGATAAACGTAGAGCAATAGCATTTAAGGGAGGAGAAACAGAAGCCTTACAACGCCTTAACGAGTATGTGTGGGAGCGCAATTGCCTTAAAAATTATTTTGAAACACGCAATGGATTAATAGGGGAGGATTACTCTTCTAAGTTCTCGGCGTGGTTGGCGTTGGGCTGTATATCTCCTCGCTTAATATACAAGGAAGCTAAGCGATACGAAGCCGAACGCATCAAAAACAAATCTACGTATTGGTTAATATTTGAATTGTTGTGGCGAGATTTCTTTAGGTTTTCGGCACAAAAAAATTACACTAAACTATTTACCGAAAATGGGTTTAATGATGCAGATAAGGCAAAGAACGAAACCGATTTTATAAGTTTGGAAAAATGGATAAACGGAGCTACAGGCATTGATTTTGTTGATGCAAATATGAATGAACTTAGGCTTACGGGATTCATGAGCAACCGTGGGCGACAAATAACAGCAAGCTATTTGGTAAACGATTTAAAAGTAAATTGGTTAATGGGCGCCGAATATTTTGAAAGCCAACTAATAGACTATGATGTATGTAGTAACTACGGTAACTGGGCATACATAGCGGGTGTAGGCAACGACCCTCGTCCCGACCGATATTTTAATATAGACAAACAAGCCAACACCTACGACCCACAAAAAACGTATCGCCAACTTTGGTTATCCGATGAGTTAATTACAAATGAAAAGTAAATCAACAATATACTTACTCAATACATTCACATCACGGTGGCTGAGCGGAGCCGAAGCCCATATAGTACTCGGGCTTCGGCTCCGCTCAACCACCGTGATGTGAATAGCAAACGTTATACGCTATATTTAACACGCATGTCTAATATCTCTCGTCTCAATACTTATATCTAACTACCAATCATCTTACATCTAATTACTCACTACTTAAATCTAAAAAAAATGTTACACCACTACACCACTACCCAATTTATTAAAAGCGATATTGATACCGTATGGGATTTTATGCGCTCGCCCAAAAACCTAGCAAAAATAACCCCTGCGCACATGGGTTTTAATATTGTAGGATATACCGAAGGTATAGAAACAATGTATGCAGGGCAAATAATAGAGTATTACGTAAAGCCTATTGCGGGCATACCTTTGCATTGGGCAACCGAAATTACGCAAGTAAAACACAAAGAATATTTTATTGATGAGCAACGTTTTGGTCCTTATACTTTTTGGCATCATAAGCATTTTTTAAAAGTAGTAGAAGGAGGTGTAGAAATGACTGACATCATACATTACAAAGCTCCATTTGGTATTATAGGCCGCATAGCCAACGCATTATTTATAAAACAACAAGTAAAAGCAATATTTGATTATCGTTTTAAAAAAATAGATGAGCTATTTAACAATGGAAAATAATACCGACCCAACCTACTGCTATTACAGCGATTTACCCTCGCCTATGGCATATATGGATGACGAACCCATTACGCTAATAACCGCCAAAGCCACCCTACCAATAACTGTGGAGCAACAAGCAATAATAGACCACGACCGTATTATAGAAATGGCGTGGGAAGACCGCACTCCGTTTGATGCGATACAATTTCAGTTTGGATTAAACGAAGCTAAGGTAAAAGAGCTTATGAAAAAAGCTTTAAAACCAAGTAGTTACAAGCTATGGCGAGCACGTGTACACGCTTGCAATACTAAACACATAGCAAAACGCTCTAATGAAATAGATAGGTTTAAATGTAACTTACAACGTAGTATTAGTAACAACAAAATTTCAAAACGATAAACTAATTTAAGCACTTTTAACAATGAGTAAAACGTATTTATTTGCAGGCGCATCAAGCCATATAGCCATACAAACCGCTACACAATTGCAAGCAGAAGGACATACCGTTATAGGTATATCTACCAAAACAGATAACACGGTGTATAACGAATTTTATACAGTAGAAAACTATGAATTTGGTAATTACCCAGCAATTGCTAGTGTTATAGACGGTCTGGTGTATTTTCCTGGTACTATAAACCTAAAGCCATTTAACCGCCTTACTGCAGCAGATTTTACCACAGACTATGCTATAAATAGTTTAGGTGCTGCGGCATTTGTACAAACGTATTTGCCTAATTTAAAAACAGCAAACGCACCAAGCATAGTGTTTATAAGCACTGTAGCAGTGGGTACAGGTATGCCTTTTCATGCGTCTATAGCTATGGCAAAAGGTGCTGTAGAGGGCTTAACAAAAGCCTTAGCCGCAGAGTTAGCCCCTAAAGTGCGTGTAAACTGCGTTGCGCCATCATTAACCAATACACCTCTTGCCGAAAAATTATTAAACACCCCCGAAAAAATGGAAGCTTCGGAAAAACGCAATCCATTAAAAAAAGTAGGCACAACCACCGAACTAGCCAATGCTATAGAATTTTTGTTAAGCGAAAAAGCAAGCTGGATTACAGGACAAATACTTGCGGTAGATGGCGGTATGGGTAATTTAAAATTAATGTAGTAAGTATCAATTACGAATTAAAAATTACGAATTACGTTTAATACAAAACGTTTATTTATAAAGGATATAGCTACAAATAATTACTATGCAAAATCATTTATCATACAATGAAATTATGGCGTTGGAACAACGCTATAGAGCAGCGCTTATTAACTCCTTAGGTGGGTTTAAAAGTGTATGCTTAATAGGTACTAAAAACACAATTAATAAAACCAATTTAGCCATATTTAATTCATTGGTGCACATTGGTGCAAACCCACCATTGATAGGCTTTATAGTACGCCCCGATGTTGCTGAACGACATACGTTGGCTAATATTTTAGCCACTAATTATTACACCATAAATCATATAAACGAAACTATATATGAGCAAGCGCACCAAACGTCAGCAAGGTATGATGCCAATGTTTCGGAGTTTGATGCTACGGAGTTAACCCCAGAATATAAACACGATTTTTTTGCACCTTATGTACAACAATCGCATGTGCAATTGGGTGTGGAGTTTAAGCAACGCATAGACCTTACCATAAACGGAACTATACTTATTGTTGGCGAAATAAAACAAGTGTATTATCCGAAAGAGTGTATAGGAACAGATGGTTTTGTAAATTTGGAACAAGCCCAAACCCTTGCAGGTAGCGGTTTAGATAGCTATCATACCACACAAGTACTCAGCAGATTATCGTATGCAAAACCCAATACATTACCACATAAAATAGACTAACTCTTTTTTGTTTTTAGATAATTTTCAAACGCTTGTAAATTAAGTGCGTTAAGTACGTTTTGTTTTTTTAACAAACCCTTGCGTGCTACATGTACGCCATATTGCAAGTCGTGAAAGCCCTTCATTTCGTGGCTATCGGGGTTAATGCTTATAAGGCAACCTGCGTTTTGCGCTTGGTTAATAAGTGTCCAATCTATATCCAAACGGTAAGGATGTGCGTTTAATTCCAATACTACTTTTTGTGCGGCGCAAGCGTTTATTATTTCGTTCCAATCTAACTCATAACCAGGGCGAGAAAGTAACAACCTACCTGTAGGATGCCCCAATATAGTAGTGTGTGGATTATGTATAGCACGCAATACTCTATCGGTTGCTTTGGTTTTATTCATTTTTAAATTACTGTGCACTGATGCTACAATAAAATCAAACGAGGATAATACAGCAGGTTCATAATCCAAATCGCCATTATTAAGTATATCGCACTCAATACCTTTTAGTATTTTAAAACCGTTGGTATATGTTTTATTTAGTTTTTCTATTTCTATGTGCTGTTGTTCTACACGGTCGGGCGTTAAGCCATTAGCATAAAATGCACTTTGCGAGTGGTCGCATACCCCAATGTATTCAATGCCTATTTGTTGCGCATAGTTAGCCATTTGCGTTAGTGTATGTTTACCATCGCTATACGTAGTATGGAAATGTACTATACCTCGCAAGTCTTGCAAACAGACCAACTCAGCGTTGTTTACATTTTGTAATTGCGTTAGTGTATATATATCTTCACGTACTTCGGGTAATAAGTAAGGTAGGTTATGTTGTGCAAACAACTCTTGTTCGCTTGCGCTGTGTTGCTTGCTATCAGTAATGTTCAACGATTTTAACAATACACTATCGGTTTCAAAACTATATATTAATTGGTTAAATGCTAAACTAACAGTAGCACTTATAATAAATTGTACGTGTATATTTTTATCGGTAGTGTAGTTTATAATTTCATTGCTATACACATCAACACTTGTGTTTAATAAGGTAAATGTTGTGTTAAAATAACTAGTAATAGCAGCACTTTCGGCACAATTAATTACATAGTCAATGCGTTTAATGGTAGGGCACTTACGGTAATATTCGCCTGTAAAACTAACTGCATTAACGGCGGTTATTGTTTTTATTTCGCTTAATAAATTGTTGGCGTATTCCTCAATACTTGCGTAATGGTATTGCCCTGCGTGTTGCATTTTAAACTCAATGGCTTTTATAACCTCAGCTTGTGTTTTTTCGCCAAAGCCTTTTATGTCCACCAATCTATTTTCTTTACAGGCATACAACAACTCCCCCACCGATTCTACTTCCAACTCTTTCCATATCAACATTACTTTTTTAGGACCTAAACCTTTTACACTCATTATATCTACTATGCCCTCAGGGGTTTTAGCATACAACTCTTGTAGTTCGGTAATGTTACCCAAGGTACTTAACTCTACTATTTTAGCTGCTACACCTTTACCTATGCCCTCTATAGCATCAAGCGTTTCTTTATCCAAACCATACAAAGGTTGCTCTATTCGTCCAAGTCTAAACGCAGCGTTGGTTAATGATTTTATTTTAAACGCATTGCCATCGTGCAGTTCTAACAGTTGTGCATTTAGTTTTATAAGCTGACTTATTTCTTTGTTGGAAAGCATAGTGGATAGTGTAGTTGGGGTATAGCTAAAATTATTTTTTTAATAACAAGTGTGTAAGTATTTCGCCAAAACGATAACAGTCTTCAAAACTATTGTACAATGGCACTGGCGCTAAACGTATTACGTTAGGTTCGCGCCAATCGGCTATTACACCGTGTAAGGTAAGTTCGTCGTGTAGTTTTTTGCCTTGTCCGTGTGCTATTACACTTAACTGCGATCCTCGTTCGGCGGGGTGTGTAGGAGTTATTATTTCTAAATTTTGTGCTGTTGCAGCAGCTACTTCTTTTATTACAAATTCTAAATAAGCGGTAAGTTTATCACGCTTTGCAAATAGCTTGTCTATGCCTGCATTCATAAATACATCTAACGATGCTTTGTGCGCAGCCATACTCAACACAGGCGCATTGCTTAGTTGCCAGCTTTCGGCAGTGGGCATAGGCACAAAACCTCTGTTCATTTTAAAACGAGATTCTTTATCGTGTCCCCACCACCCTGCAAAACGAGGTGTTTCGGCATTAGTGGCGTGTCGCTCGTGTATATACACACCACTTACACCACCAGGCCCACTGTTCAAATATTTATAACTACACCATGTTGCAAAATCTACATTCCAGTTGTGTAATTCCAATTTAATGTTGCCCATAGCATGTGCTAAATCAAAACCTGCTAATGCGCCAACGCTATGCGCAGCAAGGGTTATGGCTTGCATATTAAATACTTGACCCGTAAAATAATTAACACCGCCAATCATTACCAAGGCAAGCTCATCGCCAAGTTCGTTTATTTTATTTATCACATCTTCGTGACGTATGCAGTACTCGCCCTCACGTGGGTGCACTTCTACCACAGCATCATTGTATGCGTGGCCGTGGTGTTTTACTTGTGTTTCTAAGGCGTATTGGTCGCTCGGAAACGCCTTGGCTTCACACAATATTTTATAACGTTTGCCCTCTGGACGATAAAAACTAACTAATAATAAATGTAAGTTTACCGTAAGTTGATTCATACATACTACCTCTGTTTCCTTAGCGCCAGTAAGGGCAGCAAGCGGTGCAGCAAATTGTTCGTGATAACTTAACCACGGGTTACGTGCATGAAAATGTCCTTCTACTCCAAACGTTGCCCAGTCTTCTAGTTCTTTTACAATAGCATCTTGCGTAGTACGTGGCTGTAAACCCAACGAATTTCCTGTAAAATATAATGCGGGCTTACCATTCATTATAGGCATATAAAATTGTGCTCTAAAACCGTTAAGCGTATCGTTGTGGTCTTGTTGTTGTGCGTAAGCAAGTGTGTTTTCCATAATGGTGTGTGATTTTTGTTTGAGGGTAAAAATAACTATTTACACGATAATTTTGGGTGTTTATACACGGCTATTTTAGTTGTTAAATGTTAGTTAAAAGATAAATACCGTATCGTTAAATTTTATCATATTTGCAGTAGTATTTTAACACACACTAAAAACAACAACTATGAAATTTTTTATTGACACTGCTAACTTAGCGCAAATTAAAGAAGCCAACGACTTAGGTGTGTTGGACGGAGTTACTACCAACCCTTCGCTTATGGCAAAAGAAGGTATTAAGGGCGACGCTCAAATAAAACAACACTATGTAGATATATGCAACATAGTTGATGGAGATGTAAGTGCTGAGGTTATAGCAGTTGATTACGATACCATTATTACCGAAGGCTTGGCGTTAGCGGCTTTGCACAAAAACATTGTGGTAAAAATTCCTATGATAAAAGACGGTATTAAAGCTATTAAATATTTTTCGAACAAAGGCATACGTACCAATTGTACTTTAGTATTTTCGGCAGGACAAGCCTTATTAGCAGCAAAAGCAGGCGCTACGTATGTGTCGCCATTTTTGGGCAGATTAGATGATGTAAGTACAGATGGTTTAAAACTAATAGAAGACATACGCATTATATACGACAACTACGGTTACGAAACACAAATATTAGCCGCAAGCATACGCCACCCAATGCACATAATTGAATGTGCTAAAATTGGTGCAGATGTTGCTACATGCCCATTACAGCCTATTATGCAATTGCTAAACCACCCACTTACTACAAGCGGTTTAGAAACATTCTTAGCCGATTACAAAAAAGTAAACGGATAATTAAGTAGCGCAATATTATTATAATCTATAACAAAAAAAACCTCCTTGTAAAGTTTACAAGGAGGTTTTTTTTGTTGTGTATAATCGTTACTTTTTAGGGCTAACTAATAGGAACATTTTTTTACCTTCAAGTTTAGGCAATTGCTCTATTTTACCATATAACTCAAGGGCTTGAGCAAATTTAAGTAATAAAATTTCGCCACGCTCTTTATATATAATTGAGCGTCCTTTAAAGAATACATAAGCACGTATTTTTTCGCCATCTTCCAAGAAACCAATGGCGTGTTTTAATTTAAAATTAAAATCGTGGTCATCGGTAGTTGGTCCAAAACGTATTTCTTTTACTGATACTTTTTGCGAGTTTTGTTTTATTTCTTTTTGTTTTTTCTTTTGGTCGTACAAAAACTTTTTATAGTCAATAGCACGGCATACGGGCGGTGTAGCGTTAGGAGATATTTCTACTAAATCTACCCCAAGCTCACGTGCTATTTCTAATGCTTTGTCTATAGCGTAAACACCTGGTTCCACATCTTCGCCTACCAAGCGCACTTCTTTTGCCGTTATTCTACGGTTAATTTTATGTGCATCTTCTTTTATAACACGTACTGGGCGTGCTTCGCGCGGAGGGCGTTTGTTAAACGGTACAAAAGCAGGACGTGCAGGACTTGCTAATGGTGTAGTAGATGCTGGTGTTGCAGCTGCTGGTGTTGTTTGTTCTGTTGGTTTGTTCTCTGTCAAAATATTTGTATGCGTTGGTTTATTATTTATTGTTTAATTGATTATTTATTAATTCAAATATAGAATTTTTTAGTTCACTCACGGTCATTAATTGTGAGTTAGCTTCTTCGCCTTGTCCTTGCTTACGAACGGTTATTTTTTTGTCGTTCATTTCGCTTTCGCCAACAACAATTAAGTAGGGCGTTTTGTTCATTTCGGCCTCTCTAATTTTCTTTCCTATTTTTTCGTTGCGGTCATCAAGTATGGCACGCACATCGTTTTCTTTTAGTTCTTCTATTACTTCTTTAGCGTAATCGTTGTACTTTTCGCTTATTGGTAATACCACGCACTGTTCAGGCGCAAGCCACAATGGGAACTTACCTGCGCAATGCTCTATTAGTACGGCTACAAAGCGTTCTAACGAACCAAATGGCGCACGATGTATCATTACAGGGCGGTGCTTTAAATTATCAGCTCCTGTATATTCCAGTTCAAAACGCTCAGGTAAATTATAATCTACTTGTATAGTTCCTAGCTGCCAGCTACGCCCTATGGCATCACGTACCATAAAGTCTAACTTAGGGCCATAAAATGCTGCTTCGCCATATTCTATTACTGTTTTAAGTCCCTTTTCGGCAGCCGCTTCTATAATTGCATTTTCGGCTTTTGTCCAATTTTCATCAGTACCAATATACTTGCTACGGTTTTCTTTATCTCGCAATGATATTTGTGCGGTATAGTTTTCAAAACCTAAGGCGTTAAACACGTATAGTACAAGATCTATTACTTTTATAAATTCTTCTTTTACTTGGTCGGGGCGTACAAACAAGTGTGCATCGTCTTGTGTAAAGCCACGCACACGTGTTAAACCGTGTAACTCGCCGCTTTGCTCATAACGATATACTGTACCAAATTCAGCTAAGCGTATAGGTAAATCTCGGTACGAACGTGGTTTGTATTTGTATATTTCGCAGTGGTGCGGGCAGTTCATCGGCTTTAAGAAAAACTCTTCGCCCTCAGCTGGTGTGCTTATAGGTTGGAAACTATCTTTACCATATTTTTCGTAATGACCTGATGTTATGTACAGTTGCTTATTGCCTATGTGTGGCGTTACCACTTGCTCATAGCCTGCTTTTACTTGTGCTTTTTGTAGAAAATTAATTAGTCGCTCGCGCAATGCAGCTCCTTTGGGCAACCACAAGGGTAAGCCCATACCTACTTTTTCGCTAAAGGTAAATAGTTCTAACTCCTTGCCTAACTTGCGGTGGTCGCGGGCTTTGGCCTCTTCCAACAATACTAGATATTCTTTAAGCTCTTTGTCTTTAGGAAACGTAATTCCATAAATACGTGTAAGCTGTTTGCGAGAATCATCACCACGCCAAAACGCACCACTCAATGCAGTAATTTTAACAGCTTTAATGTGGCTTGTGGTAGGTATGTGTGGGCCACGACACAAGTCGGTAAAGTTTCCTTGTGTGTATAAGGTTATAGCGCCGTCTTGTAGCTCGTTTAATAATTCTAATTTATACTCATCGCCTTTGGTGGTAAAATAAGCTATTGCATCGGCTTTACTTGTAGCCTTACGTACGTAAGCATTTCCAAGACGAGCAAGTTCCAACATTTTAGCTTCTATTTTACTAAAATCTTCAGGAGTAAGTTTATAATCTCCAAAATCAACATCGTAATAATACCCATTTTCTAAGGCTGGACCTATACCAAACTTTACGCCTGGGTATAGTATTTCCAATGCTTCTGCCATTAAATGCGCTGACGAATGCCACATCATGGCTTTGCCCTCAAGGTCGTTCCATGTAAGTAGTTGTAGTGTAACATCGGTTGTTATAGGTAACGATGCGTCTTCGGGTTTTCCATTTATTTTAGCACCTAATACATTACGTGCTAATCCTTCGCTTATGCTCAAAGCCACGTCCATGGCGGTTGTTCCTGCATTGTACTCACGTACGGAACCATCTGGTAAAGTTATTTTAATCATTAATTTTTGTTGTGTATAGTTGTAATGTGTGTTTTACTCTTGCCCTATAAGTACTCTAAATGCTCGTACAAAGCGTGAAGTGCTAAATAGTTTTTGTTTTTCCATGCAACGGTTAATATGTTTTTTTAAGTCCTCAATACTACTATCATTCATTGAAAATGAAATAGCCTCTCGGTAATGCGCTATTGCCCACGCATAATTTTGTGTTAGTTCGTGGTACGTACCTAGTTCCTCTGCAAGCACTGCTTTTGTTAGTCCTTTGGCGGTTTTGGCTTGTTCTAATAATTCTTTGTATTCGTCTAATCTGTTTTGGTCGCGTAGCAAATACGAGTAGTTAAGGTAGCTTGCTGAATAATCGGGCGAAAACTTTATTGCCAATTTATAATGACGTTCGGCTTTGGCTACATCACTAAATTTATATTTATACAACCAACCCAAATGGTTGTGTGCCCTACCGTAGTTGGGTTCGTCCATTAGTATATCCTCAAGCATACGGTGTGCATCTTCAATGTTTCCATCGTCAATTGCTTTGTCTGCTAAGTAAAATAAATCTTCAACTGCCATGTGGTGTGTATGTTTTATATGTGCTATTAATGCACTTATTCTTTGCCTAAAATTACATTAAAAACTCGTGCGAGTTTTGATTTTTCTAAATACTTTTTATTGTAGCATTTTCTCAACAATCCTGCTACGGCATCTATGTCTGCTTCTAAAAATGCCATAGCAATAGATTTTTTGTACATTTCTATTGCTTGTGTATAGTCTTTGCGTGCTTCGTAATTAATACCTAACTCTTCGTATAGGCGTGCTATTTTTATTGTCTTTACTAATTTGGCTTTTTCTAGTAATGCTAAGTGTTCCTCTAGCCTATTTTCGTTATACAACAATAGTGCATAATTAATATAAGTAGCGGGGTAATTAGGGTTAAACTGTATGGCTAATTTGTAATGACGCTCCGCCTTAAAACTTTCGCCTGGTATATAATTGTACTGAAACAACCAACCTAAATAATTGTGCGCTTTACTATTATCGGGCTCTTCCATTAGTATTTCGTCTAATATATTGCGTGCCTCGGTATAGTTTTTTTCTTTAATGTATTCGTTTGCTTGATAAATAGATGTAGTAAGATTCATAGTTACAACTTAAATTTTGTTTGAAAAAATAGCCATTACTCGCTTCCATTTTGACGGTGCTATAACATCTTTCTTTTTTTGGCAACGGGCTATGTGCTTTGTAATAACAGCATCGTTAGGAATAGTACCTAAGGTTTCGGCCTTGTTATAATAGTCAATAGCCTTGTTGTACTCGCCTCTCAATTCGTAATTTACACCTAATTCTTCGTTATAACGTGCATCATCAAGCCTGTTAAATTTATTAGCAGTATCTATCAATGTTTTGTGTTCGTCTATGCGCACTTGCTCCGATAGTAATGCCGAATAATGCAAATATACAGGCTTGTATTCGGGCGAATGTTGTAACGTAAGTTTAAAATTATGTTCAGCTATTTCGCTATCCAAAAATTTATAATAATACAGCCAACCCAAGTGGTTGTAGGCTTTACCATAATTAGGCGCATTAGCAATTATGGTATTAAGCATTTCTTCTGCCTCCACAATTTTTCCGTCGCCAATGGCTTTGTCTGCTAAAAAAAATAATTCGTCGTTTTCCATACTCTCTTACTCAATTATTTGCTATCGTACGCCCATTTTATAAGTATTGAACCCCAGCTAAATCCTCCGCCAAAGGCTGCTAATATTATGTTGTCGCCTTTTTTTAAACGGCTTTCCCATTCGTGCAAGCACAAGGGGATAGTACCATTGGTAGTATTACCATATTTTTGAATATTTAGCATTACTTTATCTACGCCTACTCCCATGCGGTTTGCGGTAGCATCTATAATACGTTTGTTGGCTTGGTGTGGTACTAAGTAGGCAATATCATCGGCTGTTAAATGGTTACGCTCCATAATTTCGGCACTTACATCGGCCATATTAGTTACCGCAAACTTAAATACTGTTTTCCCTTCTTGATACACATAATGTTCACCAGCATCAACAGTAGCGTGGCTTGCAGGCTTTACACTTCCGCCCGCTTTTTGGTGTAAAAATTCTCTTCCTGCACCATCGGTACGTAGTATTGCATCTACTATTCCGTTTTCGTCGGTTGATGCCTCTAACAATACTGCACCTCCACCATCGCCAAAAATAATACAAGTAGCACGGTCTTTATAATCCATTATGCTACTCATTTTATCGCCACCATATACTATTATGCGCTTGTACATACCTGTTTCTATAAACTTAGCGGCGGTTATAAGTGTAAATATAAAACCCGAACACGCTGCGTTAATATCGTAACTTAATGCGTTTTTAATACCTACTTTATCGCATATAATGGTTGCTGTTGCAGGAAACTGCATATCGGGTGTGGTGGTTGCTACTAGTAAGCAATCAATGTCTGACGGTTGTAAATTTTTCTTTTTAAGTAACCCATTTACTGCCATTACTCCCATGTCGGACGTGCCCAAACCCTCGCCTTTAAGTATGCGGCGTTCCTTGATACCAGTGCGTTCGGTTATCCATTCGTCGTTGGTGTCAATAAGAGTTTCCAATTCTTTGTTGGTAAGAATATAATCGGGTGCCCAAGCATGTACACCAGTAATAGCAGCTTTAATTAATGACATTATAAAATAGAGTTAAGATAAATAGTTTTGTATATGAATGTGTGAAAATAAGCATTTTTTTGTTTGCTTAAAACACTAAGTATCAATTACGAATTAAAAATTACGAATTACGTTTAAAACCAAGTATTAGCC
>JBEBIC010000178.1:0-5862 GCA_040080595.1 Bacteroidia bacterium
GCACATTGTAAGCAGATTAACGTATCCGTTCAAATTTAAAAATGGACAGTATTTTGAAACCTCATTACAGGCCTATCAAGGACGTGTAGGAATTACTAAAACTAAAGGCAACAATGCGCCCGATGAATTTTTTGAACGCAGAGCAGCAGCTAGTTTAATTGTTTATCCACAACCTTTTGGTGTACAAGCCGAATACACAATAGGTGTTGGCCCTGAGTTTAATACAACTACTATGCGTACCGAAAATGCCAACTTAAAAGGAGGATATATACAACTAATGTATTATGCAAAAGCAGGTGCTCAATTAATAATTCCGTTTGTACGTACCCAATATTATAACGGAGGCAAAAAGCACGAAATAGACGCCCGCAAATACCGAGTAACCGAACACGAAATAGGTATAGAGTGGCAACCAATTTCTAATTTTGAATTTGTGGCTATGTACACTATATCTAACCGAACGTTTGAAGACTATGCAACACCACTTAATAATCAAAAAGGAAATTTATTACGTTTACAGGCACAATGCAATTTTTAAATAATTAACATTGGCTTAATATCAAGTTGGTGTAAATACATTTTATTTGCAACAAATTAAATAATTAACAATTTAAAAAAAACAAAACTTATATGTTTGATTTATCTACCTCACTTACCATTTTATTACTTGTATGTTTGCTATGTGCCATAGCATTTGAATTTGTAAACGGTTTCCACGACACCGCCAACGCAGTAGCCACCGTAATATATACCAACTCGTTAAAACCCAATGTAGCCGTAGTGTGGAGTGGCTTGTGTAATTTTGCGGGCGTATTTGCAGGCGGTATAGCGGTAGCTATGGGTATTGTAAATTTACTACCTGTTGAAGCCCTAGTAGATAGCAACACCATGCACAGTGTAGCCATGGTTTTAGCGTTACTGTTAAGTGCTATTATATGGAACTTGGGTACATGGTATGTAGGTTTGCCAGCATCAAGTTCGCATGCGCTTATAGGTTCTATATTGGGTGTGGGCATTGCGTATTCATTTTTGCCTGGAGGTTCGGCTGTAGCTATTAACTGGACCAAAGCACAAGAGATAGGCTTATCATTATTAATATCGCCTTTCTTTGGTTTTGCGTGTGCTATATTTTTAATGTTTTTCTTTAAGCGTGTTATCAAAAACGATTTTATATTTAAAGAGGCAAGCCAAGAAAAAGAACCACCAATGTGGGTACGTGCTGTACTTATAACTACGTGTTCGTTGGTTAGTTTTTTTCATGGTAGTAACGATGGGCAAAAAGGTGTAGGGCTTGTAATGCTAATATTAATAGGCATTGTACCTGCTTATTTTGCAATAGACAACACGGTAGAATTACAAAATACTAAAACATCTATTGAGCACATACACCTATTAGTATCAAGAGCAGATACACTTACACTAAGCGCCAAAGAAGTAAAAACACACAAAGAAATAATAGCTAAAGCAATAGAAGCCGAAGCATTAATAAATACTAATATAGACGCAAGTACATTGCCCAAAGATCAACGTTTTGCAGTACGTAGCAACATTGTAAAAATAACTAAGGGTTGCGAAAAATTGGTAAAAGGAGGCAATTTAAGTTTGAGTAAAAATGACATTACCGATCTTACCAAAAGCATAGCATCTACTCGCAAAGCTACTGATTACGCACCCAAATGGGTTATACTAATGATATCACTATCGTTAGGCTTAGGCACAATGATAGGTTGGAAACGTATAGTAAAAACCATAGGCGAAAAAATAGGTAAGCAACACATGAGCTATGCACAAGGCGCAAGTGCCGAAATTGTAGCTGCTGTTACCATAGGTTTATCTACTAGCTTTGGTTTACCTGTTAGTACTACACACGTACTTTCGAGCGGTATAGCGGGTAGTATGGTTGCCAAAAAAGGATTGAAAAACTTACAGCCCAAAACCATCAAAAACATATTACTTGCGTGGGTACTTACATTGCCTGTTACCATGTTATTATCAGGCTTATTATTCTTATTGTTTAGAGCAATATTGTAATAGAAATAAATGTATTAACAAAAAAAGCGTGCTATATTAAGCACGCTTTTTTTGTTTGATGTAGCTTTTGTTAATCCACTATGTTAAGCATATCGGCTTCTATGGTTGTGGTGGGAGTTTCTATAATGCGCCCTATTTCTTTGCCTTGTTTGTAAAATATAAACGTGGGTACTTTCTCAATGTTTTTGCCTTGTTCCAAATGGTCGGGAGTAGTTTTGGAACGATCGGTGCATATAAGCGTAATGTTGTTGGTGTTGTAGTTGCAACGTTTTATTATTTTATAAAACCTAGGTACTTGCTCTTTACTATCGCCACACCAAGTACCCATAACTACAGTAATGCTAACGCCGTTTAACTTTGGTTGCAACTGCGTTATTACTTTTTTATTGGGGCTGTAGTTGCGCAACTCTTTGTTAAACCATGTTTTGTATGGTTTAGTTTTTAATGTTGCAAGGGTCGTTATTCCTACTAAATCTTGCGCTTGTATTTGGGTTTGCAAACTCATTATACTAATTAGGCTAAGTGCTATTATTTTTTTCATTACTATTATTTTGTTTAAACTACTGTAGCCCCTTTTTTTGAGTTGCAGGTTTGGCACATGGGTTGCAAATTAGCTAAACTATTATCGCCGCCTTTGCTCTTAGGGTGTATGTGGTCTATGGTCATTAGTTCAAAGTCTTTGGTGTACAAGTCCACATGAAAACCACCATCAGTATTTTTTGCTTTTATTAAATAAATGCCTTCTTTATCGCAATTGGGCGCAACGCATTTTGTGCCATGATTATGAAACACCCGCAAACGCCTGTGTGTAGCGTATTTGGTGTGTAATAATTCTAAATTTAACAATTCGCTAAAGGTAAAGTTATGCCCTAGTTTTTGAGGTATTTGCATGGTGTGTTATAATTATATGTTAGCGCAAAATTATGTAAATAATTTTGCTAGCTTTGATTATATGTATGTTAAGTTTTATAACGTTCTAAAACTTTAACACACACAATTAAACGATATGAACTAAACAACAACTAAAGTTAAAAAATATAGCGTAAGCTAAAAATATCCTGTAAGCTAAAAACTCGACACTTTCAAACACACAGGAAACAAAAGCAAACGTCTCACGTATAATGCGTTGGCACTGCTGTACTTGGTGCAAGGTAGTTAGAACACCTCAATTACAAGTATTAGCAACTGTCTCACGATCTTTTTCAACCCCTCTATGTAGAGCACAGCGTAGAATAATTATTTAAAAAAAATGAAATTATTATTAAGCTCTCCCGCACCACCATAGTAACGTATTAAGCATTAGGTATAACAATATTTTGTAAAAACTAGCGTTATACAATTGGTTGCGCAACTAAGTACAGTAAATATTTTAACTAACTTTAAACAAAAATTCAACAATGAGAACAATTAAAACCACACTCGTAGCCCTAGCATTGCTAGGCGCAACAGTACACACCGCATTAGCCCAAATAAATTATTGGACTATGCCACCAAAAAAGTTTAATATGACTACCGCCACTCCAACAAGTACCACACAAGGTGGGAACGGTGCTTACTCTGTAGCTAATGCGGCTTACGCTGCTAATGGAACAACCTTGTTTTATGTGAGAGATAATTCTATTATAGCGGGCAATGGTACTGCTGTAGGTGTATTACCAGGTATTGGAACAATCTGTGATGAATTTAATGGAATATTAAATGCACAAGTAGCCATAGTACCAGTACCTGGCGCATGTAAGCAATATTATGTTATATATGCAATGAGTAGTCTTTTAGGAGGAGCTAGGTTAGTGTACATAAAGGTAGATGCCTCTACTACTACACCTACTATGATATTTAACGGTACTGCTTTTGTTGCAGGAAGTAATAATACTACACCTTGTCCCTCTGCTAATAATATACCGCAAGCGTTTAATATTACAGGTAATAACTCTAGTTTATTGGCTTTTGCAGTTTCTAAGGTAGTAAGTGGTGCTGGAGCTACAGCTAAGCGTTACTTATATGCGGTTAATTCTAACGAGGTAGCCAAAGTAGAAATTACCAACACAGGTATTACGTTTGTTAATGCTACTACCACAACTCAGTTGGGAATAACTTCAGCAGATATGGCGGGTATCGAAGCCGAAATATCGTGGGGTAACACCCATTTTGCTTGGACATCTTTTAACGGTAAAGTAATAGTTGCTACGATAGCAGCAAACGGAGATATAAACCCTGCCGCTCAATCCTACCCATTAGATGGAGCTACAGGTTTAGAGTTTAATAACACGCTAACTAATGCGCCTAAGCTATATGCAACCTGCAACGCTGGGCTTAAGCAAATAGTAGTAAGTACACAGGTGGTAAGTACAGTAACAACTACTGGCTACTTACTTACCAATACTTTTTTAGAATATGGTAAAAATGGTAAAATATATGGTATAAGCCCAGTATTTACAAGTGGTGCACTTACTAGCACTACTTTAGTAGGGGTTACACCAAGTACCAATGCTATTACTGCTATAAGCACAGGTACAGGAGCTGCTATGGTAGATAGTCGCTATTTGCTGGGTGCAGCACCTAACGCTAATCCATTTACATTGCCAGTACAGTTAGATGGCGAAAATTACACATATGCCAATGGCAATTTAAACCTAACAGGCTTTACCATAAATAATTTAGCTACTACTGGCGATTGCGATAATGGTGGCATACGTGTATTTTGCCAAAATGGTGGCTTTGCATTTAATCCTATTACACTTGGAGGTGCGCCTAAAGAGTATAAATTTACTATAACAGCTACTTGTGCAGATGTTAATGCAGTAAATTATGTAGGTGCTTGGACAACAGGGCAACCAGCCGCTAATTTTAACTTAGGTACACTAACCGACGGTGCAGGTAAAAAACTAACGAACATAACTGGTTTTGTAAGCATTGTTTATTCGGTTAAAGATGCTTGTGGAGTTATAACCAATGTATATTACTTGCTTAACATTGTAGCACCTATACCACCAGTGGTAGCCTTGGAAATTTTTGACAAAACAAAACCTCCCGCTGACCCAAATCCATATTTAGCGGCTGCCCAAACTATAGGTAATGCCGTGTCAGTGGGTACTGCTACCATAGGCTATCGTATAAATAATAGTACAGGTACTATTAATACCATAACCGAAAAGGTAGAGGAATATACAAGCGCAGGCGTATATGTTAAGGATATATACAACAAAACCACAACAGGTATAAGTGGAATAAGTGGTTATAGTTATGTACCGCTTAATAGTTATTGTGTAGCTACAGCATTGTGGAACGGTTCTACAGGTTTTAACGCATGTACAGTACCAAGTGCAGGTTACAATGGTTATTTTAGTTATACTAATGGCCAATTTTCGTCGGGTAAATATTACAAACTAACCGTAACTTTAGCTAACCAGTGCAATAGTAATAGTGCTTACAGTTATTTACACGTAGTATCTATTGGCGACAAAATAGCCAATCCTACAGGTGGTATAAATGAAGTTACTATTAACAATCAAAAAGTAAGCGTATATCCTAACCCTGCTACTAATGTGTTAAATTTTGATTGGGAAACAACCACTAACCAAAACTATATATTACAAGTAACAGATGTGTTAGGTAAAGTAGTTAATAGTAAACAACTATTAGCAGACCAAAGTACTAGTCAATTGGATATTAGTACCTTAACTAAAGGGGTTTATCTATACCAAATTATAGGTGCACAAGGTACTGTAAATGGTAAATTTATAAAAGAATAATTAGTTAAATTTTAATAAGCAATACTTACCTTAGTAAGTGTTGCTTATTATTTTACTACGCAATATGAAAGCATTTTCT
>JBEBIC010000462.1:0-1189 GCA_040080595.1 Bacteroidia bacterium
GTTTTATCGGTATATGTTTTATCATTATTCCACAAGTTGTTAAACCATAGTGCTAATGCTTTGTGTTGGTCGTTATTGCTATGCTCGGCTATGTTTAGTTCTACATTACTGGTATGCTTGCTGCCCATACCCGCCTCCGTAAGGTTAGAACTACCCGATATAAAATAATTGTGTCTATCATCGTTTTTGCCTGTTTTTAAGTATAGTTTGGCATGGCAAAAATTAGGCTCTACCGTTTTTATTTCTATTTTATTTAAGCCCAAAAAAGCAGTTGCTTTTTTGGCTGTAGTAGCTAGTTTTAATGCGGTATCAATGCCTATGTTTTCGTTTAATAAATTAAGCGTTTTAAACTTCGGGTCAAAGTTTACCAAGTCGCCCAATACCATACGGTATTTATCTATATTGGCATTAGTACTTTCTGATAAAAAATTTAATGCTCCTATGGTAAAATATCCCGTAACTATATCCATAGTACCATCTTCGGTATATTTTGCTATCCACTCGTGTACTTTTAATTCAGTGTTTTGGTTATCTAATATCATAGTATTTTTTATATGTATTTTAGTTCAGTGTTTGTTTTTATAAGTGTAGCAAGGGAGCATGCTCCCTTGTTGATAATAATGTTGTTCAACAGTCGTGTTGTGAATGTATTGAATAATTACTCTTTAATTTCAAAATAATTATTTATTTTATTGGCTATATCGGCACTGCTTGGCAGCAGTTGCTCATACTCTTTAGGTAGTAGTGTACTTGTGTTGTATGTGGCTACGCCTATGGGCATATTGCTTGTTTTTAACGAGTATTCTACTATGGTTCTATCTTTACTTTTACAAATAATAATACCAATGGCTTCGTTTTCGTGCGGTAATTTTACGGTATCATTTAATACTGAAAGATAAAACTCCATTTTGCCCTTATACTCGGGTAAAAACTCGCCTATTTTTAGTTCAATAGCTATAAGGCATTGCAACTTACGATGGTACAGCAGCAAATCAATAAAATATTCCTTGTCGCTTACGCTTACTTTGTATTGGTTACCTACAAAGGTATAGTTGTGCCCAAGTTCTAACAAAAAAGCACGAATATTTTTTATTAGAGCTTGCTCCAATTCGCTTTCGGAATGCTCGTTGGCAAGGTTTAAAAAGTTAAAAGTGTATTCATCTTTAATAGCCAAGTGTGCTTGGTTTTG
>JBEBIC010000463.1:0-1187 GCA_040080595.1 Bacteroidia bacterium
CACATTATTAAAAATAAACTACGAGCGCAAGCAACTCGTAAAATCGTTTTTGCCAAAGTATTTATCTACAGTGTGTATTGATAGCCGTAAGGCAAACGAAC
The DNA here is from genome assembly GCA_040080595.1 of Bacteroidia bacterium. Taxonomy (GTDB): domain Bacteria; phylum Bacteroidota; class Bacteroidia; order UBA4408; family UBA4408; genus JACMRI01. The sequence goes on from JBEBIC010000463.1 coordinate 102, forward strand.
ATTGTTTTTTTGTAGCAATAAAAGGCGACAACCACGATTCGCACAACTTTATACCCGATGTAATAGCCAAGGGGTGTAGCGTAATAATAGTAAGTATAGAATGGTTTAACTTAAACGCCACTAAGTACCAAACTACAGCATTTATAGCCGTAAAAGACACCACACTTGCACTTGGCGAAATAGCACAACAGCACCGTGCTACATTACCTGTAAAAGTAATAGCAATAGGAGGGAGCAATGGCAAAACATCTACCAAAGAACTGTTGTATAGTGTGTTGAGTACGCAATACAATACATTAAAAACGGAGGGTAACCTCAACAATCATATTGGCGTGCCGCTTACGCTACTGCGCCTTACCAAGCAACACGAGTATGCGGTACTGGAGGTTGGTTGTAATCATTTTGATGAGATAACTTACCTATGCAATATAAGCGCACCCAACTACGGACTTATTACCAACATAGGCAAAGAACATTTAGAATTTTTTAAAAACAAAGCAGGCGTAGCCAAAGCCGAGTTAGAATTATTTGATTATTTGCGTACTAAAAAAAATACAATTTGCTTTGTAAATACCGCCGATACTCACTTAAAAAAGTATGCGGATAAAAAATTAAGCACAAAACAAAAACAACTGTACGCCAGCAAAACAGCGTTTCGCGGTGCGTTAATGGGCTATACACCACAGTTTAACCCCATGTTGGCATTATACAATGGTACTAAACTAATAAGCACTCCTATAGTAAATGCCTTTGGCAAGCCTGCCGTGTACAACGCTACAGCCGTGGCTTGTGTGGCGTTGCACTTTAAAATAAATTTGGTAAACTTAAATTATGCCTTGGCTAATTTTGTAAGCGGTAGCAGCAAACGTATGGATACCGCCACTTACGGAGGCATTACCTTTGTAAACGATTGCTACAACAGCAACCCCGATTCGGTTATACTGGGGCTGGATAGTATGCGTGATTATACCACCACAGGCAAAAAATATTTAGTAATAGGCGATATGCTAGAGCTAGGCACAACAAGCGGTGCAGAGCATTTGGCAATAGGTAAATATATTGCAAAACTAAAACTCAACAACGTAT
>JBEBIC010000464.1:0-1185 GCA_040080595.1 Bacteroidia bacterium
CATTTAAACAAAACTAAAGTGTACTCCACATATTATTTTTTATACTCTTCAAAATCCTTAGGATTCATGGCGTTTATCCAATCTTTAATTAATTGTGCGCCCTCTTTGTGTATAAAATACCGTCCTAATTCGGGCATCATTTCGCCTGGGTCGGTACTTTCCATACGATACGTTATAATAGACGCATTAGCATTACCAGGTACTATATCAAACAATCTGCCTCCAGACCCTTTGCCAGCTGCCACTGGCGTTTTATACATACCCCAAGTAGTTGCATTAGTTTCGTTATACAATAAATAAAAACCTGATGTACTTGCAGGTCCTTCCTTGCGGTGGCAGTGTGCGCAATTAATATCTAGGTAGGCACGCGCCCTATCGTTTAACGATGCAGTATTATCTTGCCAATTTGCCAACTTAGGCACAGTAGCCATATCAGCAGGCAGGTTGGTAAGTATGCCTAACTCTTTCCATTTTAATAATTGATTGCTTGTAGTACCATCGCTGTAAGCCAATTCGCCATTAAGTTGGCGAGCACTTGGTCCTATGGGTAATAGTACTTCGTTACGGTTATGGCAACCTTTACACTGGTTACTATTAGGGCTTGAGTAGTGGTAAGTTTGTTTTTTTCCTTTTATATCTTTCCATGTTACGTTTCGCTCTCCGCCTGCTACCTCTAGTGTTGCTTCGGTTTGTTCCTCATTCCAAAAATAAGGCAATGCCTCCCAACCGTTCTCGTTTCTAATTAGCAAGCGAGTTTCCATTATGTTTTTCCCTTCGCTTAGTTTAGCATCGTTATTGTTGTAATAAAAATTTTTTATGATAACTGTACCAACAGGAAAATCAAATGTTTCGGTAGCGTTATAAGTTATCGTTTTACCTTTGGGTATAATTACGAAACGAGATTTTTGCGTATAGTCCGAAAACAAAGGTGTAGTTAAACTATAAGGTAACACACCTTCGGCAGGTTTTAAGTCGTTTAATTTACCTACAAAAAAACCATACTCTGATAGTTTTTCTTTGGTAACAGATGCGCTAGGAGTTAGCGTAAACGACGAAACTACTACTACCATTAAGGTAGCTGTTAATACGAGTAAAGTATGTTTAATAATCATGACTTATTTATTTTAGCCCTTTGATATTATTTTCTTTAAGTTTAGGTAACTCACAGTTGTAAGGTTTAATATC
>JBEBIC010000179.1:0-5808 GCA_040080595.1 Bacteroidia bacterium
ATAAACTTTTTTCATTTTTGCTTTTAATTTTTTTGATTGTTAATACTAATTAGCGTTGCAAATATACTTTTTTTTATTTACCACTTATCAAAAAATGAGATTATTTATAAAAAAAAGTATTTATTTTTAATTATTCAGGTAAATCGGGGGTCATAGGCTGTTGTTGAGGTGCTGTTTGCATATAAATAGCACTCAATTCGTTAAACTTTTGTTCCACTTCTTTACTTAATTGCACATCGTTGTACTGTTTTGTCATCATTAATAGGCGTTGTATTACGGCTAAAGTTTGTTGTTTTTCGTAATCTAATCCACTATCGTTACGGAACGAATTGTAATACACCATATCTGCATAATAATTACTTAATAATGATTTGGCTACTGCGCCCGCTTTTTCTTTCTTGCCCAATTTATAATACACATCTATTACAGGTAATATAAAGTAGTTGTACGGTATGTTTTTCTCTGGCATTACCTCTAAGCATTTATCCGCTACTTTAAGTGCTTTTTCGTTTTCTCCGTTTTTCACTAACTCATCGGCAAGGCGTGCAAAGTTGTTACGCAAATTCATAGTCATACGTTGGTTGTTTTCGTCCATGTAAATGTTAGGATTTTCCATACCACCCCATTTAAACTTCTCCATCATATTTTCGTACATCAATGGCGCATTTACACGTCCTATTTGTCCATCGGCACTACGACCAGTTTTAAACGGCACTAAACGGTAAGCAAGCCCTTCTAACTGAAAGTGGTCTTGTAGGTTTAAGTACACATCGTCGCCTGCTGTTACTGCAAAATACACTGGACGTTCCCAGTTGTTGCTTGCAAGTATATCCATTATAAGCAAGTCGTTTTTCATCATATACGTTTTGCTTACTTGCCATTCTATTTTATCCAACATTTTTATGCTGGTATCGCTAGGCATAGGGCTAAGTTTGGTGGCTGTTTCTACTTTAATACCGTCCATTACTCCACCGCTGGTAATAGTGCCACCGTTTTTCATAAAGTTGGCTTTGTTTACCGTAAGACTAAATTTGTTGGTAGGCAAGTAGTTAAGCATTTGCCCTTGCCCCATTTGTAGCTTATCGTTTACATCTTCACTTGCCACATAGTTCATTAATTCTTTTACATCAACAAATCCTTCCACTTTTGCATTAGGATATACAGGAGCATAATCTCGTGTACCTTGGCGTATTTGCGCAGCAGTAAGTGTAAGTTTTAGCGGTTCGCTATTGTAATATTTTTGACGTAATTGATTGATGTACCAATCAGTATTAGCCAAACTAAGGTTTACTACACGTACATCAGTACGTATTCCTTCTACCTCTTGGGCGTACCAAAGCGGGAAGGTATCGTTATCTCCATTAGTAAATATAATAGAATTGGGTGCGCACGAGTTTAAATAATCGGTTGCAAAATCGCGTGCAGTAAAGCGTAACGAGCGGTCGTGGTCGTTCCAGTTGGCTTTTACCATAATAGTTGGCACAGCTATAAACGATACTACTGTAGCTAATATAGCGCTTACACGTGCATTAGCACGAGATGCTAAAAAGTCAAATATGGCATACACGCCCAAGCCTATCCATATTGCAAATGCGTAATACGAGCCTACGTAAGCATAATCTCGCTCGCGGGGTTGGTAAGGTGTAATGTTCAAATACACGTTAATAGCCAAACCTGTAAACAAAAATAGTATTAAAGTAACAGCAGCAGTTTCGGTGTGTTTTTTAAAGTGAAAAAACATACCTAACAAGCCCAAAAACAATGGCAAAGCATAGTAGTGGTTTTTACCTTTGTTGTTAGCATAAGTGGGTGATATTTTATCTTGCTTAGCCATAAACATATTGTCTAAGGCTGATATACCACTTTCGGTATTACCTTTTATTTGCCCACCATAGCTTTGTAAATCGTTTTGACGACCTACAAAATTCCAACCAAAATAACGTAAATACATGTGTGTAAATTGGTACTGAAACATATAACTTAGATTTTCGCCAAAGGTGGGTTTTAGTACTGTTTCTTCTTCGCCACGGTTGTTGGTTATTTTTATAGCCTTACCATGTTTTACGTATTGCTTGTAATAGCTTACGTGGTTGGGTTGTTCGCTCCACATACGTGGTAAAATAGTAAGAAAACGCTCATCGTATTTTGGTACGCTAGCTTTACGGTCTTGTGTTACGATGTATTTTTTGGTTACTTCATCATAGGTATATACTGGCGAACCATCTTCGCTACCTACTTGTGGTGCGTTAAAATATTGTCCGTAAAATATAGGGAACGAACCATATTGCTCACGATTAAGGTACGATAACAATTCTATAGGGCCTTCGGGGTTGTTTTCGTCCATTGGTGTGTTAGCGTTACTACGTACTACTATCATACCATACGACGAATATCCAATAACAATAACTGCAAAACACAATATAGACGTATTAAGCATTGACATGTTTTTTTGTTGCGAATATCTCAATCCAAAAACAATAGCACTAACCAATGCCAATATGTATATAATAATACCTGAATTGCGTGGTAAACCTATTGTATTAATAAAGAATAACTCAAACGTACCCGATAATTTTACAATACCTGGTATAATGGCGTACTGCACTATTACTAATATTACTAGCGATAATATTCCTGTTTTGATAAGTCCGTTGCGTGTAATAGGATATTTGCGAAAATAATAAATAAAGCATATAGCAGGTATAGCCAATAAGTTTAGTAAATGTACACCAATACTTAAACCTATGGTGTATGCAATAAATACCAACCAACGGTTAGCATGTGGTTCATCAGCAACCGAATCCCACTTAAATATAGCCCATACTACTAATGCAGTAAAAAATGATGACATGGCATATACCTCGCCCTCTACTGCCGAAAACCAAAATGAATCTGACCATGTATAAGCCAACGCCCCTACTATACCACTACCTATTATGGCTATAAGATTAGCATCAGTTAAATCGGTTGATTTTTTTGCGGCTATTTTGCGTCCTATAGCTGTAATAGTCCAAAACAAAAACAAAATAGTAAATGCGCTACACAATGCACTAAGTATATTTACCATTTTGGCTGCCGATTGAGCATCGCCAAATAGGGTAAAGAAGCGCCCAATAATCATAAATAGTGGTGCACCAGGCGGGTGACCAACCTCTAACTTAAATGCGGTAGAAATAAACTCGCCACAATCCCAAAAACTGGTTGTAGGCTCAATAGTGCTTAAATACGTAAATGCGGCAACGGCAAATACGAGCCAGCCTGCAATGTTGTTAATTTTTTTGTACTGATTAATCATTGGTTGTGTATTGGTTTTTGAGTTTAATTTTATTTTTTACAAACATATAAATAAATACGTAAGGGTAATAATGAATTAGTGGGTATAAAATGAGTTATATACTATTGCTAACGGTAATTAGGGTGTTTTAGTATATCTTAGTATGTATTTTAGTACTAATTTTTAAGTTGTGTAGTTGTAGCGTAATTATCAAATTAATTTCTCGCAGTGTTTCGCAGATTAAAAGCGCAGTGTTTCGCTGAGTTTATTTCGTAATTATATTTTGATTGTATTGAGGTTGCTTAGCGAAGGTATTAATTGGTATTAATTTCAAAAACAGATAGCCCACGGTTTACACCGTGGGCTATCTTAATTGTATATTGTCAAATAAAAACTAATACCCCTCTTCCATCCAACTTTTCCAATACTTACCGTCGTCTATTTTCATTGCCTCTTCGGTTATCATTAGTGGTTTAAATGTATCAATCATTACAGCTAATTCTTGAGTGTCTTTTTTTCCTATACTACGCTCATAAGCACCTGGGTGTGGACCATGCGGTATGCCACCTGGATGTAAGGTCATTTGTCCTGCTTCAATATCGTTACGACTCATAAAATCGCCATCAACATAATATAATAGTTCCTCACTATCAATATTACTGTGGTTATAAGGTGCAGGTATTGCTAATGGGTGATAATCGTACAAGCGTGGGCAAAACGAACAGATAACATAGTTATGTGCTTCAAACGTTTGGTGTACTGGCGGTGGTTGATGCACACGTCCTGTAATAGGTTCAAAATTGTGAATACTAAATGCGTAAGGGTAACTAAAACCGTCCCAACCCACTACATCAAAGGGATGAGAAGCATACACGTATTCGTGTAACACACCTTGTTTTTTTATTTTTATGGTAAAATCGCCTTTTTCATCGTGGGTTTCTAATATTTGCGGACGCTTAATATCTCGCTCGCAAAATGGCGAATGTTCTAACAATTGCCCAAATTCGTTACGATAATTGCGTGGTGTATATATGGGCGAAAATGATTCTACGTACAATAATTTATTATCAGCACCATCAAATTGTATTTGATAAATAATGCCTCGAGGAATTATGAGATAATCGCCGTATTCAAACGGAATATTACCCAACATTGTGCGCAATGTGCCTGAGCCACGATGTACAAATAGCATTTCATCAGCATCAGCATTTTTATAAAAATAGGTTGTTAATGATTCTTGCGGAGCGGCTACTCCTATATGCAAATCGGCGTTTACGAAAAGTGTTTTGCGACTATCCAAAAAATCTTTTTCGGGAGGTACATCAAAGCCTTTTAAGCGCAACGATTTCATGTTTTTGGCTACTGCTATTTTGGGTGAAACATCTACCGAACTAATAATATTTTTTACAATAGTAGGACGATGTGTATGGTATAATAATGATGAAAACCCATGAAAACCTTCAGTACCAAACAGTTGCTCGTAATACAAGTTATTGTCGGGCTTACGAAATTGGGTATGGCGCTTAGGTGGAATAGTTCCTAAAGTGTGGTAAATAGGCATTGCTTAGGTTTAATTACGAATTAATAATTACGAATTACGGTTGTTGTTTTCGGTTTAAAATTACATTTTTTTAATTACAAGTAAAGTATATTCAATTACGAATTAATAATTAACTAACACAACCTTGTGTACTGAGTTTAAAAAAGTAATTTCGCCACACTATTTAAAACAACAACATACACAAAATGAGTACAACCAACTTTGTAGAAGAACTACGCTGGCGCGGAATGTTACACGATATAATGCCTGAAACTGAAGAGTTATTAAATAAACAAATGGTAACAGGCTACATAGGTTTTGACCCTACGGCCGATTCGCTTGGTGTGGGTAATTTGGTACAGGTAATGACTTTGCTACATTTCCAACGTGCGGGGCACAAACCCATGGCATTAGTAGGTGGCGCAACAGGTATGGTGGGCGACCCAAGCGGAAAAAGTGCTGAACGCAACCTATTGGACGAAGCCACATTACAACACAACTTAGCAGGACAACGTGCGCAATTAGAACGTTTTTTAAACTTTGATTGTGGTGCAAATAGCGCAACTATTGTAAATAATTACGACTGGTTTAAAAACTTTTCGTTCCTCGAATTTATTCGTGATGTAGGTAAGCACCTTACCGTAAACTACATGATGAGTAAGGACAGCGTAAAAAACAGATTAGAAAACGGTATGAGTTTTACGGAGTTTAGCTACCAATTAGTGCAAGGTTACGACTTTTATTATTTATGGAAAAACAACGGAGTACAACTACAAATGGGCGGTAGCGACCAATGGGGAAATATTGTAACAGGCTCGGAACTTATACGCCGCAAAGATGGTGGTAGTGCTTATGCGCTTACTACACAACTTATAAAAAAAGCCGATGGCACTAAGTTTGGCAAAACCGAAAGTGGTAACGTATGGCTAGATGCGAGCAAAACATCATCGTATCAGTTTTATCAGTTTTGGTTAAATGCAAGCGATGAAGATGC
>JBEBIC010000180.1:0-5808 GCA_040080595.1 Bacteroidia bacterium
AACTGAATTTATTAAGCACTCATATAAAATAAACACCACCAGAAATGTCCACTTGAACTAAACGTATCTAAAAAAACACCAGAAATGTCTATTACACCTGGATTTGTAATAGATGATACATCAATTGATACTACAAATTGGAGTATAATTAGGCTAAAAGGTAATAACGAACCTGCGGAAGACTTTAAGCCTACCGCTGCTGATGTCCTAAGAGGTAGAACATTAAAATTAGCATACGAAGAAATTAGCCAATACAAAAACCAGTTTATTGATAAAACAATATACCAGCCTTGGTTGGAAAAATATGTTGAGCTGTGCGAGACAGTAGTCTATCCTAAAAGTAGAGATTACTATTTTGATTGTGGTGATCTTTCAACGCTTTATTCCCGAATTAGCGAAATAAATAAGTTTTTGCTATTAAATACCGTTGCGATAAAAGCCATAAGAAAACTTGAAACTATTGACGAAAACAATGAGCAAGATATATTAAAATGGGTTGTTAAATACGAAAAACCAGGATGGACTCTTCTTTTCTTTGATTTTGTGAGGGTGAATGGTGGTGTGCAACTTACAAACACCAAAGATGCCAAAGACGATAGGTATTATGATAGAGAGTACTTTCCTGTTTGTGATTTACAAATTGATACTGCTGATTTTGCACCTATAACCAAATTCGATAATCGTTTTTTTAAATATTATTGGGATGTACTTTTTAAATACGAGGCTTTAAATAACGAAAGACTTTTAGCGCTAGGGAAGCCAAAAAGAAAAGAAACAAGTGTACGTAATACGTTAAATTACTATGTAAAAAAAATGGGTATTAAATTGTAATAGTAGTACGCTGTTTCTGTAAGTGTTCCAAAAATTAATTAATAGGTGGTAGAAGCTGTGGTGTGTAAGCCTAATGGGGAGTGTAAGTAGTAAGCAGATTGTGTATTAAAAAAAGAGTGTATTAAAAAAGCGACAAAAAAATATCTTGTCGCTTTTTTAATTTTAAATGAGCTAATGTTGCAATTTATTTAGCCGCTAACACCTTATTTTTAACTTCGCCAAAACCTACACGTATTCCGTTTTTGCTGGCATAGCCACGCATTATTACGGTATCGTTGTCTTGTATAAATTTACGTTCTGTACCATCGTTCATGGTTATGGAACGTTTACCTCCCCAACTTATTTCAAGCATACTACCGTAGCTTGTAGGCTCAGGGCCACTAATGGTGCCGCTTGCCATCATATCGCCTACGTTTACATTGCAACCATTAACCGTATGATGTGCCAATTGCTGATTTACGTTCCAGTACATGTATTTAAAATTACTTTCGCTTACGCATTTTTCGGTATTGTTTTCGGGTTGTATAAATACTTGCAGATTTACATCAAAGTTATTGTTTCCTTCAAATGCTAAGTAAGGCAATACTTGTGGCGTTTGCTCGTAACTAGCCACTCTAAAGGGCGCTAAGGCCTCTATAGTAACAATCCATGGCGATATTGAACTAAAGAAATTCTTACCCAAAAAAGGCCCTAGAGGCACATATTCCCATTTTTGAATATCGCGTGCGCTCCAATCGTTAAACAAGCAAAAACCAAATATATGTTCATCGGCATTGGCAGTAGTTATGCTGTCGCCTATTGCAGTAGGTTTGCCAATTATAAAGCCCATTTCCAATTCAAAATCTAATGTTTTGCAAGGAGCAAATGATGGCATTGTTTGGTCGTCGGCTTTGCTTTGTCCCTTAGGTCGGTAAAAGTTTATACCACTTTCCACAATGCTCGACGAACGCCCATGATAGCCCACTGGCAAGTGTTTCCAGTTGGGTAGTAGTGCATTGGCTGGGTCTCTAAACATCATACCTGTATTGGTAGCGTGGTCTATACTGCTAAAAAAATCGGTATAGTCGCCAATGCGCACAGGCATACAATTTTGCACTTCATCAACAGGCAATAAGCACTCGTGCAATAGCGCACGATGTTCGGTATTAGTTTCGTTAAATAAGTCAATAATACGAGCACGCACAGCGTTAGTTACAGGTTTACCTTCGGCTATAAAATCGTTAAGGAAATCGTTCGCAAAAAGTGTAGCGTGCAAACCATAAGTAGTACTTAGCAAACCTGTGTTGTATAAGGCGTGTAGGTCTATAACGGTATTGCCTATAATGGTAGCGACTACTTTTTTGTTATTGTGTTTTATAATTCCAAAAGGAATGTTGTATAGTGTAAAGTCGCTATTGGCGGGTGTTTCAATCCAAGATTTCATAGTTAGTTTGAGTTTTAATTAATGTTATAGTTTACATTTCCAGTTTTAAAAACTTGGCGGTGTGGCTTTTTTTATTTTTTATTAATTCTTCGGGAGTACCTGTAAATGTTATGTTCCCTCCGTTTTTACCGCCTTCTTCGCCTACATCTATTATGTGGTCGGCTACTTTTATTATGTCCATATTATGTTCTATTACAATGAGTGTGTTACCCGCACTTACCAGGCGTTGTAGCACTTCAAGGAGTATGCGTATATCTTCAAAATGCAAACCTGTGGTAGGTTCGTCCAGTAAATAAATGGTATTACCCGTATCTTTTTTGCACAACTCTGCAGCTAGTTTTACACGCTGTGCTTCGCCCCCACTAAGGGTTGTGGACTGTTGTCCAAGTTTTATATATCCTAAGCCCACTTCATTCAGCATTTTTATTTTATGTTGAATATTGGGTAAGTTTTCAAAAAACACGGTAGCATCGCTTACGGTCATATCTAACACATCGGCAATAGATTTTCCACGGTAGCGTATCTCTAAGGTTTCACGGTTGTATCGCTTACCGTTACAGCTTTCGCAGGTTACATATACATCGGGTAAAAAATTCATTTCAATGGTACGTAAGCCAGCACCTGTGCAGGTTTCGCAACGTCCGCCTTTTACATTAAAACTAAAACGACCAGGTTTATAGCCTCTAATACTTGCTTCGGGCAACGATGAAAACAAATCTCTGATAGGTCCAAAAATATCCGTGTAAGTACTTGGGTTACTGCGTGGTGTACGTCCTATGGGGCTTTGATTAATTTCTATAATTTTATCTAAATTACCTATCCCTTCTATTTTATCATACGGCAAAGGTTTGCGTCCACTTTTGTAAAAATAGTTCATCAATATTGGGTACAGTGTACCATTTATTAAACTACTCTTACCACTGCCCGAAACGCCTGTTACACATATAAAAGTGCCTAACGGAAACGTTACGCTTACGTTGTTAAGGTTATGCCCTTTAGCACCAATTAATTTTAATTCTTTGCCATTACCCTTGCGACGTTCGGTAGGTAATTCTATTTTTTTAAGTCCGTTAATGTATTGTGTAGTAAGCGTATCAAAGCCCAATAACTCTGCTGGCGTGCCTTGCGCTACTATATGCCCGCCATGTATGCCTGCATGCGGGCCTACATCTATTACGTGGTCGGCCGCAAGTATCATATCCTTATCGTGCTCTACTACTAGTACGCTGTTGCCCGCATCACGCAAGTCTTGCAGGGCTTTTATTAGTTTTACGTTATCGCGCTGATGCAAACCAATGCTTGGCTCGTCCAGTATATACAACACACCTACCAGTTTAGAACCTATTTGTGTGGCTAATCTTATACGCTGTGCTTCGCCACCACTAAGGCTTTGGGAGCTACGGTATAGCGATAAATAATTTAAACCTACATCTAACAAAAAGCCTAAACGTGCACGTATTTCTTTGAGTACTTCTTTGGCTATTGCATTTTGTTTTTCGGTTAAACGGCTTTCTACATTTTCAAAAAACAGGGCTAATTCTTCTAAACTTTTTTTAGATAATTGGGCTATGTTTTGGTCGGCTATTTTAAAATTTAACGATTGATTTTTTAGTCTATCGCCCTTGCAGGTAGGGCAATCGGTATCGTTCATAAATGCTTGCACCCATTTTTCAATGGTCTTGCTATCGTTGTTGTCAAACTGTTCTTTCAAAAAATTTACAATACCCATAAACGATTCGTGCTTATCGCTACTGCTTTCGGTTTTCATACGAAATAACTCATCGCTACCGTGCAATAATATATTTACAACATGTTCACTAAGCTCTTCAATAGGCGTGTTTAGCGTATAATCATAGCGCAACAGTACAGCTTCTATTAGCTTAAATATGTACGTGCCTTTGAGTGTACCTAAGGGAGCAAGCCCGCCTTTGGCAATAGATAGTTTGGGTAACGGTATTATTTTTTTGATATCAATTTCGGTAACAGTACCTAAGCCGTTGCAGTTGTCGCAAGCACCGTAGGGCGAGTTAAACGAAAATAAATTGGGCGCAGGTTCATCATACGAAACGCCCGATGTAGGGCACATTAAAAATCTACTAAAATGTTTTGCGGCAGCTTTATCATCATCGTGTGCTACTACCATAAGGCTTCCTTTGCCATATTTCATAGCGGTTTGCACAGTTTGTGTTAAGCGTGTACGGCAGTCTTCGGTTATTTCTAATCTATCTACTACTACTTCTATGTCGTGTATTTTGTAGCGGTCAAGTTGTTGTTTTGCGGCTATTTCTTTTATTTCTCCATCAATACGCACACGCAAAAATCCCCACTTACGTATTTGTTCAAACAGCTCACGGTAGTGTCCTTTGCGCCCTTTTACTAGCGGTGCAAGTATGGCTATACGTTGCCCTTGGTAGTGTTCCATGAGTATGGTTATAATTTGCTCATCGGTATAGCGCACCATTTTTTCGCCTGTAACATAGCTGTACGCCTCGCCAGCACGCGCATAGAGCAAACGCAAAAAATCGTAAATTTCGGTAATAGTACCTACGGTTGAACGTGGGTTTTTGCTTGTAGTTTTTTGTTCAATAGCAATAACGGGACTTAGGCCTGTTATTTTATCTACTTCGGGGCGTTGCATAGTACCCAAAAACTGACGGGCGTATATGCTAAAACTTTCCATATACCTACGCTGTCCTTCAGCATAAATAGTATCAAATGCAAGCGATGATTTGCCACTACCACTCAAGCCAGTTATTACTACTAATTGGTTGCGAGGTATAGTTATATCAACGTTTTTGAGGTTATGGGCACGTGCGCCAGTAACCTGTATATATTCACTTTCGTGGTAAAGTATGTTGTCGTTCATTGTGGTACAAAAGTAATAGGTAATATGCACATTTTAAGCGCAAATTTTAAATATTTGGCATTAAATAATAAAACCCTCAATTGTAGTACAATTAAGGGTTTTGGTGTGGTGTTAAAAATATTACTTTTTGGGTAAATAGGTCAATTTTGCTTTTTCAAATTCTTCTTTGGTAGCCCATTTTAAGTTTTCGAAATGGTTGTTGCTCATTTTACCGTTAATGTGTACAATACAGGTTTGTTTCTCGGTAGGTGCAGGCAAAAACGATTGCGCTACTAACTCGTGCACTATAACATGTTTGGCAAGTACACGCACACCATCAAAGCCACGGTAGTGGTAGTTGCGGTAGCCCGAGCGTGCGGTAAAGCATTTTTGCAACTCGCCATCTTCCAAAAATTCAACGTACTTGGCTATACGCCCAAAATTGCTTACTGCATATTTTTCGGGGGTTACGTAAGCTATTTCAAAATCTTTCCACTCTTCGTTTTCGGCTATTGTTATCAAGGTATAGGTAGTTTTTTAGTAATTATTTAGTGCGCTAAAGGTATGAATAATTACGAATTATTAATTACGAATTACGGGCTGCACTGCGAGAAGCTAATTTGAAAATTTGGTAATTAGTTAATTTGATTAATTTTTTCCAAATTTTTATTCACGTCTTGGTGGCTGAGCGGAGTCGAAGCCCTAGTCG
>JBEBIC010000465.1:0-1182 GCA_040080595.1 Bacteroidia bacterium
TTCATAAATAGTGATTAAATAAAAATAGTGTTTTACAATTGATTAAACACGGTGTTAAATGATTTTTCGATATCAAAAAAAGCATCGTAAGCACTTAAGGAATTGGCTTTATACGTTGCATAATTAAGTTCCATGGTACTAACAATAGCTGGTAACTCGCTTATGTGTGTAATACATTCGCCACATTTATATTGGTTAAACAAATGCAAATAACTTTCGTTATTAAACGAAATAATAGGAACGCCCACACGTGTGTATATTGCTAATTTATTTGATGAATAGGCGGTTAATCTATTATTAGCATTATCATTACTATACAGCGCTAAGCCGTAATTAGCATGGCTTACAAGTGTTTGCAATTCCGCTTGGGTAACTAATTTTTCCGAAAGTATAACAGGTAGTTTTTCATTATTAATTCTGTTTTTAGCTTCTTTAGAAATGCCATAACCGTGCAGTACCAACATATAGTTATTAGCATATAGTTGCGTGGATATATCTAATAATTCATTTGTAAAGCGTGATAAATGCCCAAACAACAGTATTGTTTTTATGCCCTCAGGAACATTAAAATAGTTAGGGCTTGCTGTATTTATTGCGGTTTTAAATGTGGCTATAGGAAAATAAATACATTGCTTATGCGCATGTGCATTGTAGGTATTTATTACTTGCGCACGTTGTTCATCTTGTATTAGCACTACATCGCATTGTGCGTAATGTTTTATTTCTAAGGCTCTTACTTGCTTAAATCGGCCGTAATACATAGCGTTTATTTCATCACCATAATCTTCGTGGTAGAGCTCTAAACTGTAGTAAATTATTTTACTAAACGCACCTCCTAATTTTTCATTTAAAATTGAAGCGCATAAAAAACCTTTTTTTTCAATGCCTATAAAATAATCGTACTGTATAGTACTAACTATTGTTGCTAGTTCGTTTACAACACCGTTGTAGAGTACAGGTGGTTGGTAAAATGAGCTTATTATCCTATTTATGTAACGTGCGTGATACAGTGTTTTTAATGTGTTGGTATAGCTTATTTCAATTACTGTTATGTACTCGTTATCAAACACCGAAGCATCTATTAAATTTCGGTTTTTAACATCATATAAAAACAAATCTACATACACTTTTTTGTTTGCAAATAGTGTACACAAATCGGTAGTTTGTGAAGTTAAAGCGTAC
>JBEBIC010000466.1:0-1175 GCA_040080595.1 Bacteroidia bacterium
AATATAAACTGCGAGCAGCCCTCGCAAAGCTATATTAATAACGTACCCGACCTTTATCTTAGGTCGTTAAATAAAAAAATGTATGTAAGATTAAAAAACGATACAATTGAAAAACTAGTGTATGATTTCAATCTTAACATTGGCGATACATTACCCATAACTTACCGAAATTACACTAAAGATAAAATTGTTAGTGCCATAGATAGTTTTTATACTACGTATGGTTATCGTAAACGTTTTAGTATTTCTAATAGCAACGAATATTTAATAGAGGGTGTTGGTAATACACACGGCTTACTCAGTTATTTTGGAGTTTTATTAGATGCTATTGTCAGTTTAAACTGTTACAGCCTAAACGACACTAATTACTATCCTATTACGGGTGGTACTTGTATATCTCCTGCTGGATTTAATGCCAAAACAGCAAACAAAACAAGTGTTACCATAAGCCCTAATCCGTTTATCACTACTGCTACTGTAGCGTTTACCAACTTGCACAGCAATGCTACTTTATATATTTACAACACGCTTGGGCAACAGGTACAACAACAAACTATTGTACCAACTTCTACATTACAACTAGAACGTAATACACTACCTGCTGGTTTATATTATTATGCCTTAGCGCAGCCCAACAACACCAATGTAGTGGGCAAGTTTGTAATAACGGATTAAATACCATTTTATATTTTTAAGCTCCCCTTACAAATTCAAATGATACTGCACCAAGCTATTCCACCAAGGCTAACTTTAGCTAAATTAATATATTGTGTTAATGATGCGCTTCGCAGCCTTTCTTTATAGTTAGTAATTATCAAATTAATACCTCATCAATTTTTCAAATTAACAGATTTTAAAACTGTCTGTTTTTAAGCATGGGCACAAATTTAAAATCGCCTACTTCGGTGGTAGTAATGCCTGCCAGGGTGTTGTGTACTAAGTTCATTTTTTGTTCGGCACCATCGCCCACGGGTATTATCATTACACCATTGGGCTTTAGTTGTGCTATTAACTCGTTGGGTATATAGGGTGCGCCAGCGGTTACTATTATTTTATCAAATGGTGCTTCCAGTGGCAAACCTTTGTAGCCATCGCCGTAATACAGCATGGCTTTGTAGTTGAGTTTTTGTAGTAATGGTTTGGTTTTATCGTAGAGCTCTTTTTGGCGTTCAATG
>JBEBIC010000467.1:0-1170 GCA_040080595.1 Bacteroidia bacterium
AAAGTACAACATGGAAATTTTTACTTAATAATACCTCCACACCTACATTCAAATGGCGAGCAATATTATCAGTTTGTTTTACTACATTTCGTTTGTTAAATCCTGTTTTTATAGCGGTAGTATCAGTAGTTTTGTAAGTGCCTTTGGCTATAATGTAATAGGTGTTTAAATTGTATGCTGTAAGTACTACTCTAAATGGCGCATGCTTAATGCGTTGGGCTATACTCAACTGCATATCTAGTGGCAAGCGTTCGCTTTGGTTATTAAATTTATTAATAATGCCACCCATATTACGCACCATAGCAGTAGCTACAAAACGTTGATTAGGGTGTATAAATGCCCCCGAAACATCTGCCCCCAAGCCTATGCTGTTGTAGGCTTCGTACACGCTATAAATAGTTTTTATACTTGCTCCAATCTTAAACAACGAATCTTGCAGTGTAGTACTGGCAGCAAGTGTAAGCAAATAATCGCTGGCGTAAAATTTTTGGTTGGCCAGTTCGCCACCTCCATTGGCGTAATCAAACGTGCCATACTTGTTGTATTGTATGCCTGCTGCGGCATTTACTTTGTTTTTAACGGTAAAACCAAAAGCAGTTTGCCCACTATAGGTACCACTGTACTGGTTTATGATTGATTGCGAAAATTTAAGTTTAGTGCCACTTCCTAGCATCGATGGGTTGTACAAACCTATGCTTACATCGCCGTCGTTTACCGCAGTAGCATAACCGTTGTGCGCTGCCGTGCGATAGTTGGTAGGTGCGTTTAAAAACGTGTAGGTATATTTACCTCCCACTTGCGCAGTAGCACTGGTTATTCTTAATAATAAGAGTATAAAAAATAAGTGTTTTAACAATTGCATATATTTATAACGTGGGTACAACATAAATATTGTGTTTTTAAAAATAAATTTAATTATTGAATTTAATTATAGAAACTAGTTGAATTAATAATTTCATCAACCATATAATTTTTGCTCCCCGCTCCCGCCAGCGTGTATTTCCAACTTTGTGTTACCACAAGGTTCTTAGCTTGTGCGTTTGTAAGAGTTCCTAGTTTCATTTATTCAGTACATTGGTTAGTTTTATAACAAATATAGTGTTTTACTTAGCAAATATGCTACTGCCAAATAATATAAGAAATTACTAAACACAAAATAGCCTCAATAAA
>JBEBIC010000468.1:0-1168 GCA_040080595.1 Bacteroidia bacterium
AGAGTTTCCTTAGTCTGCTTTATGGTTTACACAACCTGTAAAAATCGCTAACGCCATTTTAGGAGAATTCAGGTGAGTACTATTTACAACAAAAATAACAATATACTACCTCTCGCAATTAATAATTTGTAATTGATTATAATTTACGAAATTCGTACTACTTAATTTAATAACACACAATGATAACCATTAACCCCAAAGAAATAAAACAAGCGCAGTTACACAGTTACTTACTAAGTGCTGTAGCGCCACGCCCTATATGCCTTGCAAGTACTATTGATGCTGAAGGAAATGCTAATTTAAGTCCGTTTAGTTTTTTTAATGTATTTAGTAGTAATCCTCCTATAGCTATATTTTCGCCTGCACGTCGTGGGCGAGATAACACTACCAAACATACTTTACAAAATGTACACGAAATAAAAGAGTGTGTTATAAATATTGTAAACTACGCTATGGTACAGCAAATGAGCCTAAGCAGTTGCGAGTATCCTAAGGGCGTGAGCGAATTTACCAAAAGTGGTTTAACCCCCATTGAAAGCAATGTGGTAAAACCATTTAGAGTAAAAGAAAGCCCTGTACAAATGGAGTGCATAGTAAAAGAAGTGGTAGCCCTTGGTACCGAAGGCGGTGCAGGCAACTTAGTTATATGCGAAATTGTGGCCATACATATGCACGAAAACATACTGAACGAACAAGGTAACATAGACCAACAAAAAATAGATGTAGTAGGACGCTTAGGTGCCGATTGGTACGTGCGTGCAAGCGGAGATGCACTGTTTGAAGTTGCTAAGCCCAACATTAAATTAGGTATGGGGTATGATGCGTTGCCCAATTTTATAAAACAAAGCACTGTGCTAAGTGCCAACGATTTGGGCATATTGGCAAATAGTGAAGCTATGCCAACAGCAGAAGAAATTAAAAACTTTAACGAAACAAATTTGTTTATGCAACATAAAATAAGTGTTGCCACTAATGAGCAATTGCATACAATAGCCAAATTATTATTAAGCAAAAATATGCCTAAAGAAGCGTGGTTAGTGCTACTGCAAGGGAACTAAAAATAGTTACTCCAGTTTAATCATTGTGCAATATTTATATACCATTTGCTAATAGCAACACGGTGGCTGAGTTTATCGAAGCCCTAGTACTATAGGGGCTGTCTCTTATA
>JBEBIC010000018.1:0-23848 GCA_040080595.1 Bacteroidia bacterium
TTTCTAAATTTTCTAATTTGATTCAAATGCACATTAACATCATTTCTATGAATATTTTTTGGTAGAAACTTGAATAATTGAATAGGTTTTCCGTTTAATATTTTGTAACACTTATTTTCGAAGAAAGCTGTCCAAAAGCCAAAGTCTTGTTCTGCTATTATCCGATGATTTGATAACGCTCCACCATTTTTTTTTAATTTTTTTTCGGCTTTAGCAACTTCATTAATTAAGTAATCATTATAAAGCCCCTTATCAATCATAAAGCCTTTTTGTTGATTGATAATCCAATCCTTATCATTAAAGTGTTTTTCCATTACGTTACTTAATCCGTTACGTAATGTTACTTCAACAATGCCTATAAGAGGATTAAATTCTTTTGCTAATTGTAAGTTGAGTTTATATAATTCTATTGCACTTATAGTTGTATTAGTTGTTGCTAATAAATACCGATTAACCCGAGGTGGCGAAAAAAAAGTTGTAAAATAGCTTAATTCCATTTTTTACTTGTCAATTCAATTATTTGTAGTAATATTGTGTTGTAATACTTAAAAAAGCCTCTTGCTATATTATTTAGTAAAGTAATTAAGTTTCAGATTTAAAGCCTGTTAGTAATAACAGGCTTTTTTGGTATTATATTCCCAACACATCGTTCATGGTAAATACTCCTTTTTTACCAACAAGCCATTCGGCAGCTATTACAGCACCTTGTGCAAATCCTTGGCGGGTATGTGCATCGTGACTTATGGTTATATTATCAATAGGGCTGTTGTATGATATGCTATGAAACCCAACTACATCGGGCTTGCGAAGGGCTTCAATGGGTAGTTGTTTGTCGCTATTTTTATTTTCTAACAAAGCCCACTCGTTATAATTACTGTTGTTGTGCAAAATATCATTAGCCAACGATATGCCTGTACCACTTGGTGCATCTAGCTTTTGGAGGTGATGCACTTCTTGCATAGTTATTTCATAATTGGCATACGGTTGCATTAGTTGTGCTAATTTTTTATTAATAGCAAATAATACATTTACGCCAATACTAAAATTGCTAGCGTGTAATAGTGCTTGTTGCTGTTGGTTACATTGGTCTGTAATGCTTGCTAACTCATTATTCCAGCCTGTTGTGCCTACTACCACAGGAATATTTTTGGCAAAGCAGGTATGTATATTATGTATAACAGATGCAGGCGTACTAAAATCTATGGCAACATCGACCGTAGTAAATGCTTCGGTTTGCATAACCGCAAGATTAGTGGTACTTACCGTGCAAGCTATGGTATGTCCACGTTCTATGGCAATGGCTTCAATCATTTTGCCCATTTTTCCGTAACCGAGTAGTGCTATTTTCATTGTATAATTAGTGTTGTTGAGTTTGTAATTCGGTAATAATTCCTTTGAGCATAGTGGGAACTATTAATTTATGAAACGGACGTACAGGCAAAAAATAAAGTTTACCAAACCAATTATTAAACTCTACGGTAGTGGTAATAATTATGTTTTTTGTAAAAGGTACTGAGCTTGATTGTTCTACCAACAACGATACTCTAAAGTTAAGGTGCTTATCGTCTTCGCCTAATACTATTTCGTTTTGGGTGCTATTATATACTTTAAATAAACCCAATTGTTCGCCCATTTCACCTTTAAAATTAGCCAGTAATTCGGCTCTGTTTACATTATTATCATTGGTTTTAAGTCCAAACACACGTACTATTTTATTGCGTAGTGTAAATAGTTTATCAACCCATTGTGGTGCTGATGAAAAAAATGCCTTAGCTACATCTATTGCTTTTATTTTGTTTTCGTTATCAGTTATATCTCCTACAAAACTATCTGCATAATTGTATTGTTTGGTGTTGAGTATAGATGTTACAGGAAAGGAAGTTGGTGCTATTTTCATACCTATTTCCGTTGTTTACTATGTACATTTATATTTACCGTTAGCCCTACATTTGCTTTCATGGCAAGGTTATTATTTACCCCAAAATTATAATAGGGTTGTACGCTTGGTTTTATTTGCATTGATAAATTATCGCTTACATCAAAATGCGCCAAATGCGCATCTACCAAGGCATCTACTATAGTAGCCATATATACTACTGCACCTACTAGCATAAATATATCTCTACGGTTATGAAATTTTTCTTGCTCGGTAAACAAGCGTTGCGAGTTATAGGTAATACTGTCTTTAAATGTTTCGTTACCTGCAACGCTATCTATTGCTGTAAGGTAGCCTGTTTTATATTTTTTATAATTAGCACCATTGCTCACCGCTAAGTAACCAAGCGTACCCAATGCACCATATACTATGGGTAGTTTCCAGTATTTTTTGTTATACACTTGTCCGCC
Organism: Bacteroidia bacterium; assembly: GCA_040080595.1. Classification (GTDB taxonomy): domain Bacteria; phylum Bacteroidota; class Bacteroidia; order UBA4408; family UBA4408; genus JACMRI01. The sequence goes on from JBEBIC010000018.1 coordinate 2,347, forward strand.
ACCTGGCAGTATGGCAAATATTGCCGCTTTGCGTGGGCAAGGATATGCGCAGGTTGTAGTATCTTTTTTTGCAACAACAACGCTGTCTTCGGCAGTGGTTGTAGTTTGGGCGTAAGTAGTTATGGGCAAGCTCACAAGGAGTGTTGCCCATACACATAGCATCAAAAAAATATTTTTAAAACCCACGTACTAACTTATTCGGTTGGTAATTTTAATAGGCTTATAATGCGCTCCAAATCTACATCTGAACTAAACGGAATAACTATTTGTCCTTTGCCTGTAGCCCCACGTTTAAAATCAACAGTGGTTTTAAAGTGCGAAGTTAAGTCGTTGCTTAGTTTCTGAAAATTGTAAGGCAATACTTTTATGGTTGGTTTCTTTTTCGATTTTGCACTTGGCTTTTTATCCACCCCACGCACCCATTCTTCTACTTGGCGTACCGATAAGTCGTTCTTTATTATGTCGTGGTATATTTGTAATTGCGTAGCTTCATCATCAACACTTACCAGTGTACGTGCGTGTGCCATAGATATTTCGCGGTGTATTATACCTCGTTGAATTTCGGGCTGTAATTTTAATAAGCGTAAATAATTGGTAATGGTTGAACGTTTTTTGCCTACACGCTCACTCATTTCTTCTTGCGTAAGGTTGCATTCGTCAATAAGGCGTTGGTAGCTTAGTGCTATTTCTATGGCGTCTAAGTTTTCGCGTTGTATGTTTTCTACCAATGCCATTTCCAACGATTGTTGGTCGTTGGCAATGCGTATAAATGCAGGTATTTCAGTTAATCCAGCCAATTGCGAAGCTCTAAACCTGCGCTCACCCGATATCAATTCGTACTTATCATAACCCATTTTGCGTACGGTTATGGCTTGTATTATACCCAATTCTTTTATAGATTGTGCAAGCTCCTCAAGGGCTTCTTGCTCAAATTTATTACGTGGCTGAAATCTATTCGCAACTATTTGGTCTATACGCAAATTAGCCACCGAACCCGCAGTAGTGCTAGAGGGTAAGTCGCCAGTGTAACGTTGTGTAATATCGGTTTCGTTGCTTTCCAGTAATGCGCTAAGTCCACGACCCATTGCGCTTTTTTTCATTGCCATGTATAGTTTGTTTTATGTAGTTAAATAGGAGTGTATTTGTATTCAAATATCTTAAAAATAAACGAACTGTACCAATTTTAAGCTGTAATTCTTTTTAGGGGGGTATTTGGTTTAAATGATGTTGTGATGCGCTATGTAGTTTTTTAATTAACTATATACTACCAATGATTTTATAAGTTAAAACAAAAGCGAGGTTACACAACAATAGTGTTATGTAGTTTACCTAATTGTAGTATTTTTGTTACATAAACACATCTACAATAGCACGTATAAAAACACATGGGCGGACAAAACAAACTATATAAATTTGATGCAATAGGTAATTTTCCTAATGTAATAGAACATAAACAAGAAGATCAAATAGTACCCATAATGCCCCTTAAAGGAAAATGGAACGATGCGTTTTTTAAAAATGATAACCCCATAGTGTTGGAATTAGGTTGTGGCAAAGGCGAATATACCGTGGCACTGTCGCAATTATATCCGCACAAAAACTTTATAGGTTGCGATATTAAAGGAAATCGTATATACACAGGGGCTAAACAGTTGTTAGATTTAAAAAGTACCAATGCAGGCTTTATGCGTGGGCAAATAGAAAACATAAATACGTTTTTTGACACTAACGAAGTAGCCGAAATATGGATAACATTTCCCGACCCACAACCACAAAAACCACGAGAGCGTAACAGATTAACTCACCCTAATTTTTTAAACAAATACCGCAAGTTATTGCAACCCAATGGTATTGTGCATTTAAAAACCGACAGTCAATTATTATACGAATATACCAAAGAGGTGATAGCCGAACAACAACTAGAACTACTCTACGATACTAACGACCTGTACGCCAATACCGATGAAGACCTAAACGAAATGAAACAAATAAAAACCTACTACGAAGCCTTGTTTAGCGGCAAGGGATATAGTATTAATTATTTGAGATTTAGATTGTAGTACTAAAATTACACAAGGAATTGATTTGTTTTTATTAGATGTAAAGAGCACTTTTATTATCATTTTTTTACGTTAAATAACAACGTAAAAATTTATAATTTAGTAGCTACTTACCGCCATTGCCAAATACACGTAAATGGCAGTAAAGAATTTAAAATAATAGCCGTGTTACAAACCGTGCTTAGTGCCTAATAAGTTTTGGTTTAAATTAAGCCGCTTAATATACCTGGTGCAACGCCCAATAGTACTACTAAGCAAAGGCATATACCCATTACTATTTGGTAGCTTGGTGGCAATATAAATTCTTTAGCATCTGCTTCGGCAGGTTTAAAAAACATATTTATAACTATGCGCAAGTAATAATACACGCCTACACAGCTCATTAATACTGCCCAAACGGTTATGGCTATATAGTCGGCCTTTAGCGCATTAGTAAAAATATAAAACTTACCAAAGAAGCCTGCCAATGGTGGTATGCCTGCTAACGAAAGCAAAGCCACTGTTATACACACTGCCAACATAGGGTTACGCTTACCTAAGCCATTAAATGCGCTTAAATGATTACTATTAGTATTGTGTTGCACTACTATAATACCTGCAAATGCCAATATACTTGCAAACGTATAACCTGCCGTATATACCAGTAATGATGCGCCCGAATTATTACCCAATGCAAACAACGCAAACAACAAATAACCACTGTGCGCTATAGACGAATACGCCAACATACGTTTTACATTAGTTTGTACCACTGCCGTTACGTTGCCTATAAACATTGCCATTGCAGCCATAATCATAAGTACTACGTTCCAGTTAGCTGCACCAGCAAAACAAATACTAAACAAACGGTAAAATGCTACAATAGCCGCTGTTTTTATAAGTGTACTCATTAATGCCGTTACTATTGTAGGCGCACCTGTATATACATCAGGAGTCCAAAAATGAAATGGTGCTGCTGCTATTTTAAATGCAAAAGCAATCATCAATAATATTATACCTACATAATAAATAGATTGTGGATTGGGTAAGGCTGCATATTTAGCTATTTCGGTAATATCAAACGAGCCTGTAGCGCCATATATTAATGCCACTCCAAACAAAAATACACCTGTAGTAAATGCGCCCATTAAGTAATATTTAAGTGCCGCTTCGTTGCTACGATAATCGCGTTTTTTGGCACCAGCAAGTATATATGCACTTATTGATAGTATTTCTAAACCTAAAAACAACATCGTTAAGTTGGTATAACTTACCATACACAAACCTCCTACAAGCATTGTTAATACTAAGGTTAAGAACTCTGCCGCAGGCACGTCCATAGGTTCTTCGTGGCTGTGCAATAGCAATACTATCAACGACGCATTTACGCACAACAATACACCAAATACTATGGTAGTATTATCAAAACTAAGCATGTGGTTTACAAAGTTAGGTGCTAGTATATTAGTAGCATCATTGCCATTCCATAATATACCCAATAATACTGCACTTGCGGCTATACCTGTAAACGAAAGTAGGTACGATAAGTTTTTGTTTTTGCTAAAGCCCGTAAACAAATTAATAACGGTAAGTAACGAAAGTAAAATTATTGAATTCATAGTGTAATGTGTAGGTGTGAATGTAAATATAGTTGAACTAAATGTATGCGGTATTAAACTCCTAATAACCCTTTTAATGCGGGTTCAACCAAATGAATAACAGGGCTAGGATATACGCCCAAGACTATAACTAATGTAGCAAGTGGCGCTAACACCATTAGTTCGGCAGTAGTAAGGTCGGTAAATTTGCTCGATGTGGGGTTTAACTCGCCATACATTACTGCACGGTAAGCATTTATCATATATATAGCTCCAAATATTATAGTTAATCCTGCAAATGCCATAGCTACTCCGCTAAAGCTAAACACGGCTGATAGTAATAAAAACTCACCCACAAAACCATTGGTTAATGGCAAGGCTATTGTACCCAACATTACCACCATAAACAAAGTTGCAAACTTAGGCGCTTGTTGTGCAATACCTCCCAAATCCGCCATGGTGCGTGTGCCCGTGCGGCGTGCTATTAAAGCTATGATGTAAAACAAAGCTACTACATTTATACCATGTGCTAACATTTGTAACGATGCACCCATCATACCTTCGGACGTTTGTGCAAATATACCTGCGGCTATTAACCCAACGTGCGCTATTGATGAATAAGCGGTCATACGTTTAATATCTGTTTGTACCATTGCAATAAGCGATGTGTACACTATACCTATTACGCAAAGCACTATTACCAAGGTTTGCCACTCTTTTACTCCCATTGGTACTACTGGTAATAACCAACGCATAGTACCATATATACCCATTTTAAGCATTATACCGCTCAATAACATTGTACCTTGTGTACTACTTGCTACGTAGGTGTTGGGTTGCCAAGTGTGGAAAGGAAATATAGGCATTTTTATAGCAAAGGCAATAAACAAACACCAAAACACCCACGATTGGGTAGTTGCTGGTAATGCTTTACCTGTGGCGTATATGGCTTCAATGCTGAAAGAATCGGCTTTTAAACCCAAGTAAATAATAGCCACCAACATAAATAACGAACCAAATATGGTGTAGATGAAAAACTTAAGCGTAATCTTAATACGGTTTTGATCCTTGCTCCAAAATGCAGCTATAAAGTAAATAGGTATTAAGGCTAATTCCCAAAACACATAAAACAAAAAGCCGTCGGCAGCAGTAAATACGCCCAACAAACCTGTTTGCATCATTAATATTAAACCATACAATACATGATTGTTTTTGTTTTGACTATTGCCCGTTGCAACTATAAATGGCACTAACAATGTGGTAAGCACTATCATTAATTTAGACAAACCATCAGCCGCAAGGCTAAAATGTATGTTAAGTGCTGGTATCCAATTAAGTGGGGTAGATTGGTCTAAGCCACTATTAGATAATAAGCCTAGCGATGCTATAAATACCGCTATAGAAACTACTAATGCTATGCGTTGCGATGGAAGTTTATCATTGCCTAATGTGGCTAATAAAACTCCTGCTACTAAGGGAACTAAAATTAAGGTAAGTAAAAACATGGGGTGATAACTATTTTAAAGTGAGACTAATTGAAACTACTAAATGAATAATGAAAATAATATTACTACAATAAAAATAATCATAGCAAATAAGTAGTAACTGGTTTTACCATATTGTAGGTATTTAATAGTATTACCAGTGCCTGTAACCATATTACCCGAACCGTTTACTAAGGCATCAATACCCAATAATTCAATACCCGAATACATCATTTTGCTTATAAAATGTATTGGTTTTAGTATTAAATAATCGTACAATTCATCAACATAAAACTTGTTTTGCGACCAACGATACGTCATCGCTTTAGGCGTAGCGTCAGCCTCAGGTACCATACTGCGTTTTACATATAAGTAATAGGCTATAAATATACCTACTGTTGCAATACCTACCGATATTACCATTAGGGCAATTTCTGCCCCCGAACTCAAGTTAAGTACATTGCCATTTACACTTAAAAAATGTTCCAAAATATTGTGTCCCATAACGTGTGGCAAACCTAAAAACCCAGCTGATGCAGCTAATATAGCCAATACAATAAGTGGTACAGTCATACTCACGGGGCTTTCGTGCAAATGATGTTCTTGTTCGTGTGTGCCACGAAATGTGCCTCGGAACGTAAGAAAATACAAACGGAACATATAAAATGCAGTAAGTCCCGCAGTAATAGCGGCTACTATCCAAAGTATGGGTTGTTGGTCAAATGCAAATGCTAATATTTCGTCTTTAGAAAAGAAACCCGAAAAGAACGGAATACCCGCTATTGCCAAGCATCCTACCAAAAACGTAGCATGGGTTATGGGCATGTGTTTTTTTAACCCACCCATAGTACGAATGTCTTGGTTGCCACTGCAAGCGTGTATTACGCTACCCGAACCTAAAAACAATAATGCTTTAAAGAATGCGTGGGTCATAACGTGAAACATAGCGGCAGAGTAAGCGCCTAAACCCAATGCTAAAAACATAAAGCCCAATTGCGATACTGTTGAATAAGCCAATACTTTTTTAATATCGTTTTGAGTAATGGCAATGGCAGCAGCTACTATTGCAGTAAGTACGCCTACTACGGCTATTAAATCCATAGTCCAAGGCGCAAGGTTAAACAATACGTGGCTACGTACTATCATAAATATACCTGCAGTAACCATGGTGGCAGCGTGTATTAAGGCTGATACTGGTGTTGGACCAGCCATTGCATCGGGTAACCAAGTGTATAATGGTATTTGAGCTGATTTACCAGTTGCACCAATAAATAACAACACAGTTATTATAGTCATAGTATGGCTATCGGCAGAGAACGTATGTGCTACTTTAAACACTTGCTCATACTCTAAGCTACCAAAGTTTTGATACATCATAAACAATGCACCTATAAAAGCTAAATCGCCAATACGGTTCATTACAAAGGCTTTGCGAGCTGCTGCTGTATATTCTTTATTAGTAAACCAAAACCCTATTAATAAGTAAGAGCATAAGCCTACGCCTTCCCAACCTATAAACATTACTAGGAAATTATTGGCAAGTACCAACATCAACATCGAAAAACAAAATAAGTTAAGGTAAGCAAAGTAGCGTGCAAAATCGGTCTCGTGGCTCATATAACCTGTTGAGAATATATGTATTAAAAAACCTACACCCGTAATTATAAGTAACATTAATGAGCTTAGCGCATCTAACTGGAATGCCATAGGTACGTGAAAGTTGCCAAAATCAATCCAATTGAACAAATGTACAATAATAGGAGCCTGCTCAAAACTGTGGCGGAGCGTAAAAAACAGCACCACTGATATAACAAACGAACCAAATATTGCACCCGAAGCAATGGTGCTTATAACGCCGTTAGAAAGTTTTTTGTTGCCAATACCGTTGATAATAAAGCCTAACAGCGGTAATAATGGAATAAGTACAATTAAATTATTCATACGTTTTGTTTATAGTTTTGATAAAAATAGATGTGGCGAAAATAACTATATAAATTAATTATGCGAAAGGTTTAAAAGTTTATTTTAATAATGTACATTTGTGGTAGTTCTTTGAACACAATAACTGGGGTCGACATGGATTTGACAGCGGGTGAAATTGATGATGTAAGCATGTAGTGCGTTGATATGGTGGCACTATAATCCCAAGGTATCAAACAATAATTGACAACAATGACTACGCAATGGCTGCGTAATTAGTTTATACTAATTAACGCTTAATTGTTCATGTACGATAGTGCATGCAACCATTTGTCTGACTGCAACTGAAGCACAACAGGGGCAGTATCACAGGCATCGAAACAAATAGTGAGGCTCGTGTGTAAGGTTTTTTAGCACACGCTAAGACAAAAAAACTAAGTAATTAATAGGGTGCATTTTCTCGATTAATTGCCGACAATTAACAAAATGATAAACATGTAGAAAGCGCGTTGATTGTTCGTTTGGACGAGGGTTCGAACCCCTCCGACTCCACAGTAATAATTACAGTATAAAAAAAGAGCAAGAAATTAAATTTCTTGCTCTTTTTTTATACTGTAAAATAGTATATCTACTTCAGTATAAATTCCTCGGTGTAATTTTTCTTGTTGTTGATGACGAAAGTTTAATTTATATTTTAAAAATCGGCATAATGAACTTATTTTATCGTACACACGGCATAGCTACTAACCCCGCATTATTTATACTTCACGGTTTGTTTGGGCAAAGTGATAACTGGCAAACGTTAGGCAAAAAAATAGCCGATGCAGGTTTTTATGTAGTGCTCGTGGACTTACGTAATCATGGCTTGTCGCCACATAGCACGGAATGGACTTATACCACTATGGCAAACGATGTATATGTACTTACACAAACCTTAGGCATACAATGTACGCATGTACTTGGGCATAGCATGGGAGGGAAGGTAGCTATGGAGTTGGCGTACGAACATCCTTATGTAGTACATAAATTAATAATTGCCGATATAGGCCCTAAGCCCTATCCAGTGCATCATGGCGCTATATTGGAAGCCTTACGTAGTTGTGAGTTTACTGCTACTACTACACGCAAAGAGTTAGAAACGTTACTTACACAACGCATTGCTGATGTTGGTACTCGTCAATTTTTACTTAAAAACTTGTATTGGAACGAAGCAAATATATTGCAATGGCGTTTTAATTTAGATGTTATTGCCAACAATATTATAGAAGTAGGTAAAGAAAGTTTAGTTAATAAAGTGTATAGCCAGCCTACATTATTTATGCGTGGAGGCAATAGTAATTATATACTTGATGAAGATTGGGATACCGTGTTAGATAAATTTCCTCAAGCCGAATTAAGCACTATTGCCAATGCAGGACACTGGTTACACGCCGAGCAACCACAGGCTTTTTACGATGTATTAGTGGAATATTTATACCACGGCGGCTGAGCGGAGTCGAAGCCAACACTAACTATATTTAAAACGCATACCCCACACCTACATCAAAAAAATCGGCCTGACCTAAATGTGTTTTTAACGATACGTTAGCTATTAATTTGTTTTTAAAATAGTAACGCAAGCCTAAGCGGTTCATTATAAAACCATCGCTCTTGGCTTTGCTATATAAGTTTACACCAGTTACTGATACTATACTTAGTCTATGTATTAAAAATTCGTTATGCACCCCTATCATTATCCGCGATAGCGATGCTAAATCGGTAGCGTGTACATCTCGTTGCAATGCCGTATTGTAGTTATATTCAAGCCCTGCGCCTAAGCGGTATTTGTGTGTTATTTGCTTACATACACTTAGTTGCAATGCCCCTACATAGTAGTTTTTTCCGCCTGGGGGGCTGGTTTGCTTACGCGATGCACTTACAATAGCAGTGGTGTACCATTTGTTTGCCAAGGAATCGGAAGTAGTGTTTTTATGTACAAAGTTAGTAGTGTCTTTAGGTTTGTTAAATGTATAATTAACGCCTCCCATAGCACTCAAAATATTTAACCCATAATTAGGCGTTTTAAACGCAGCATTACTAAAATGATTTATACCAAGGCTCGAAACTACTTGCCAGTGTGGGCTTAACGTAAACGTACTCTCAAACATACCACGCATATTTATAGTAACGTGCGAACCTATTGCCAAGTTTTTGTAGTTAGTAGTGCGGTTAAATGTTTTAGTAAAATAACCCACACCAGTACCTAACTGAAACGTGAGTAAATATTTATTGCGGTGTGCAATAGGAAAATTAAAATGAGGAAGTATAGCGTGTACATTGCCCAATACCTGTGGATAACCTAAGTTACTAGTAATATACGATACGCCCCAATACGCATGTGGATACTGGGCGTGCCAATATTTTTTACCATTGGGGAACTTACTAAATGTAAGTTCGTATATATTAAAATGCGATTGTGCCAAGCCCGAAATATAGGGCGTGTGGCTAAATATAAAACCCCTATGTACCTTAGCACTTACGGCTAGTTGCGCACTGCTTGGTGCGCAACTAGCCGTAAGTAGAATAAGTATAAGCGTTTTAAATAATGAAGCCTTGCTAACCAATTTTATTTATTTTTTAATGAGGTTAAGCGAAGCACTGTTTACACAATATCTTTTTTTGGTTAATGATGGTCCGTCATCAAATAAGTGTCCCAAGTGCCCGTCGCATTTAGCGCACACTATTTCGGTACGTGTCATTCCATGACTGTAATCTGTTATTTTTTTTATTTTTTCGCCCTTGCCTAATTCTTCATCAAAACTGGGCCAACCGCAGTGCGAATCAAATTTTTGTGTGTCGGTAAACAATTCTGCACCGCAACCTGCGCAGCAGTATATACCCTTGTCTTTAGTATCAGTATATTTTCCCGTAAATGCACGCTCTGTACCTTTGTTACGCAGTACATCATATTGTTCGGGTGTTAGTTGCTTTGCCCATTCGGCATCGGTTTTAGTTACTTTGGTGGTGCTGTTTTCGTTTGTCATTGGTTTTGTAGTTTGAGTTTTTTTGGTTGTTTGTGCTTGCGTGCAGCTACTTAGTATAGTGCTTAGGGCAAGTACTGCGGTAAGTGTAATGTAAGTGGTTTTCATGGTTAATGTGGTTTTTGTTGTTAGTATAAAATTAATTAATTATTCTTCATATACGCATCAAAACCGAGAGTAGTTTTTTTACATTCGTTTAGCAAGCATAAAACCCAGTACCACTGCTACAAAACACACTGTAATATTAAGCGCAATATTTGCAAACAATAAGCTAAATTCTTTGCTTGTGTACAGCGTATAATTATCGTTACTAAATGTAGAAAAAGTACTTAATCCACCACAAAAACCAGTACTTACAAGTAATACCACATTTTGATTAATATAGTTTTTGGATAGCATTAAGCAACTAACTATGCCTATTACAAAACACGCCAAACCATTGGCAATAAGTATAGCCACAGGAAACGCATCTAACGTGCGAGGCACTATAAGCGTAAGTACATAGCGTGCTACACTACCTATTCCGCCTCCTAAAAATACAAGTACTATGTTTTTCATTTCTTTTTTTCAAAATTAACAATTTTATTTTCATTTTAAATTATTGAAAATCAATAGTTAAATAAATTAATTAGTACTTTGTGTTGCATAGTAGCAAACTATACATACATTTGTGCCATAAATAGTTCAGTACTTAACACTTAATTAATAACAACTACAATTATGGATATAGAAAACACACGGCAACAAATGCGCAAGGGTATATTGGAATACTGCATTTTGGCCATACTACACAAGCACGGCGAATCGTACCCGTCCGAAATTTTAGAACAACTCAAAGAGGCAAAATTAATAGTAGTAGAAGGTACAATATACCCACTGCTTACCCGCCTCAAAAACGATGACTATCTTACCTATCGTTGGGAAGAGTCCACGATGGGGCCGCCACGTAAGTATTACAAATTAACTGCTGAGGGCAAAAAGTTTCACGCCGCATTAGGCACTACTTGGAAAGAATTATCAACCGCAGTAAACAAACTAGCTAACTAACATTTTAAATACTAAGAAATAATGAATCGTACTACAGATATTAACCTTGGAGGAATGGTATTTCATATTGATGAAAATGCGTATCCTGTACTTAATACTTATTTGCAAACATTAAAAAAACACTTTGCCACACAAGCCAGTGGCGATGAGGTAATGACGGATATTGAAATACGTATTGCCGAAATGTTTCATAAACACACCAACATTACTAAACAAAATATTACCATAATAGATGTAGAGGAAGTAATGCAAACAATGGGTAGCCCCGAAAATTTTACTGAAGACGAAGCTACTCCTAACCCTAATGCAACTCAACAACAAGGCTCCGAAAACCCAACAACATCAACACCTAAGCGCATATACCGCGATACCGACAAACGTATATTAGGAGGTGTGTGTGCAGGTGCGTCTAATTACTTGGGCTACGACCCATTGTTTATGCGCCTTGCATTTATCATAGCAATATTTGGTATGGGGTCAGGCATATTAGTGTATTTAATATTATGGATTATTATACCCGAAGCACGTACATCTGCCGAAAAACTACAAATGTATGGCGAGCCTGTAACTATTTCCAATATTGAAAAAACTATTAAAAACGAGTTTAATAAAGTAAACGATAATTTAGCATCAACTAACTTTACAGGTCAGCTAACAGAGGCTACACGTGGCATATCCGACAATGTAATACGCATACTTACCACATTGTTCAAAATTGCAGGAACTATTATTGCTGTAATAGCAGCACTTATAGGAGTAGTATTGTTGCTTATATTATTACAGTTTTTGTTTGGAAGCGATGCCATTATGAACATAACCGAAAACGGAACGCAGTACTGGCCTAATGTATTTAGGTTATCTAATTTCTTTGATACCGAAGCTCACGCTTACTTAGCCGAAGCCGCACTATTATTAGTACTTGGCACACCTTTAATAACTATGATATACAATGGTATAAGAGTACTGTTGGGTGTGGCACGCAACAAATACTTTACACGTACCGCAAGCGTATTATGGATAGTGGGCATAGTGTTGTGTATAATTTCGTTTAACCGTATTAATAGAGTTTTTGCTACAAAATCAACATTAAAAAACAGCATAGCACTTAACGCTAGTAAAAACAAAACTATTGTACTAAAGGCTATCACAACTATTGAAGGAGAAGACGACGAGGACAAAAAACTAAACATAGTGTTTGGTTCAGTATTATTTAATAATACTAACGAAGGCTCGTTAAACAAACAGGGTGTTCCAAGCCTAAAAATACTTAAAAGCACTACCGATAGTGCCTACATTATTATTACTAAACAAGCCAACGCAAGTACCAAAAAAATAGCTGCAGGTTTTGCCAACCAAATAAGCTACAACCTACAATTAACAGATAGTGTAGTTACTATTGATAATTTGTTTGATGTAACTAACTTAACCAAATGGCGCAACCAAAAACTAAGCGTAAAAGTATATTTACCCATAGGGCAAAAAATATTTATTGATGCTACAGTAGCTAATTTGTTAGACGATATAGACAACGTAAGCAATACTTACGATGGCGATATGGTAAACCACACTTGGCAAATGCAAACACAAGGTTTAGTATGCTTAGATAAACTAAATAACGACGATGTTGATACAGATGATGACGATAGCGATACCACAAAAGATATAAATATGAGCGTAAACAAAAACGGAGTGTATATAAACGGTAAGCGTGTTGATGACGAAAGTAACAACACCAGCAACGAAAAAAACATAAACATAAATGCCCAAGAAGTAAACCTAAAAATAGATGGTAACGGAGTAAGCGCACAAGTAAAAGGAAAAAAGAAAACCGAATAGTAAAATAATACGTAAATGGCATAAGTCGTTTACTAATGTAGATTAAACATAAGCGTTTAACGATGAAAATAAAACTTCATTGTTAAACGCTTTTTTATTTTTTTAAACAAAAACAATAAGTTATATTTGAACAAACGTTAAAAACACAATCAATTAATGAAAAGACATATATTATTACTTTTTTTAGCACTTGTATTTACAAAACAAGCTTATACTCAAACCTATTTTATAAATGGCGTTACTGCTAATGGCAATTTTGATGCGCCATCTTCTGTGGCTACATGGGCTACCGCTAATGGAACTACAAATTTGTGGGAAATAGGTACTTTTGCACCAACAAATAGCGGTACTAAAAGCGCTTATATACGTACCTTTCCTGGTGGCACTAACAATAGCTACACTAATACTATTACTCACAAAAACTATTTGTACTCCGTAGCAGCTTATACTATACCTGCTACTGCTAATTGTGCGTATGTAACTTTTTGGTACAAAGGTCGTGGCGAAGCGGCTAAAGATTTTATGACCGCCTATTTAACCACCGCTTTACCAACCGCAGGCGCAGTACCTCCCGCAGGCGCAACGCGTATAGGCGCAACAGAATACGGACTTACTCCATCTAATGGTACGGTATGGGTACAGGCTACTATACAAATACCGCCATCGTTATTTGGTGTGGCTCAACGTCTTATGTTTTACTGGCAAAATGATGCTTCGGGAGGTTCGGCACCTGCTATAAAAATAGATGACGTTCAGTTTTACTACAATACTACTGGCCCAACTAACGATGATTGCGTAGGAGCAACAGTATTGCCAGTTGGCGGATTGGGTATTTGCAACATTACCAACGACAATGTGGCTTGTGCTAGCAACTCGGGTATTGTAGCGCCAACAGGCACTGCCGACGACGACGTATGGTATAGTTTTGTAGCTACTAACACTAGCCAAATTATAAACACTACATCAGCCATAAACCCAGTAATAGAGGTTTTTAGTGGGGCATGCGGTTCATTAACATCAATAGCCAATGCTAATGCCACTTCGCTTAACGTTGGTGGGCTTACCATTGGGACTACCTATTATGTAAGGATATATTCGTTTGCCGCTGTTAAGCCCGCTTTAGGTACATTTACAATATGTATAACAAGCCCTGGTGTATGCCCTACCAACTTAGGTTTAGGGGATACAACCATAGCAAGTTTACCGTTTACCGTTAGTGCGCAAAGTACTTGTGGCAAGGCCGATAATATAAAATCTACCAATGTTGCTAATGTGTGTGGCTCTGCAACTTATTATAGCGGAGAAGATGTTGTATATAATTTTACACCCACCCTTACAGGAAGTATAAATATAAACCTTACTACTACCATAGGAACACGTACAGGGCTTATGTTGTATCAAGGTTGCCCATTTACAGGTACGTGTGTAGCTAATGCGCAAAGTACTACAGGAAACAAAACGCTATCGTGTATAAATGTAACAGCGGGTGTAACTTATTATTTGGTAATAGATTCTGATGGAGGTACTATTTTGTGTAACCCCTACGATTTAACTATTACCGCTCCTGTAAGTAATGATAACTGTAGTGAAGCTATTGTATTACCCGCAAGCCCATCAACAACATGTACCACAACAAGTGGCGATATAGCGTGTGCCACAAACTCGGGTATTGTAGCACCTACAGGCACGGCCGATGACGATCTTTGGTACTCGTTTTTAGCTACGAGTACGTCGCATATTGTAAATGTAGCGTCGGGTATAAACCCTGTAATAGAGGTGTTTAGTGGCACTTGTGGTGCGTTAGTTTCTTTAGGTAGTGCTAACGCAAGTACATATACCACGCCTGCGCTAGTTATAGGTACCACTTATTATGTGCGCGTGTATTCGTTTGCGGCAGTAAAACCAGTGCCTGGAGCATTTACTATATGTATAACTACCCCTGCTACTTGCCCTGCCGATTTAGGTATTGGCAACGTAAATATAGCGTCGTTACCTTACAGTATAGCTGCACAAACCACCTGTAGCTTAGGTAATGATATTACAAGTGTTAATGCTAAAACTTGTGGTAGCACTAGTTATTTTGGGGGCGAAGATGTGGTATATACATTTACCCCCACTACCACAGGTAATATTTCCATTACACTTACTTCTACCATTGCTAATAGTGCTTTTATGTTGTATCAAGGTTGTCCGTTTACGGGGACATGTATTACCAACGCTCAAGACGCAGCTTTAGTTAAAACAATAAGTTGTATACCAGTTACAGCAGGTGTTACCTATTATTTGGTAATTGATTCAAGAGTAAGCAATCCGTGTGGATTTTATGCTTTAAACATAACAGCGCCAGTAGCTGCACCGTCTGTAAGCAATGATAATTGTGCTGGAGCAATAGCACTAACAGCTGGAGCTTTTCTTACCTGTACCGAAGAGGTAGGTGATATTACCTGTGCTACGAACTCAGCAGTTGTATCGCCTTCGGGTGTGCCCGACGATGATCTTTGGTACTCATTTGTAGCTACTAACACAGTACATATTGTTAATGTAACCTCAGCTATAAACCCTGTAATACAGGTGTTTAGTGGTACGTGTGGCGCATTAGTTTCTTTAGCATTTACCAATAGCGGTTCGCTAGTGGTAGGGGGGCTTACTATAGGTACAACTTATCGTTTTAGAGTATATTCATTTGCTGCTGTAAAGCCTGTTCCTGGTGCATTTTCGGTGTGTGTAACCTCTCCCGATCCTGCTGCTGTAAACGAGCCTTGTGGAGCTGTAGAAATGTTTTTAAATCCAACATGCGATAATACTGATTTATATTTCAATGAGGTCTTTATAGATATGGTTCAACGTTCAATATACGACGCTTCTTGTTCAGCGGGCGGTAACGAAACTAACGAAAAAGTACTGTGGGTAAAATTTACAGCTACAGCAACTTCCATTACTATTACTAATAATACAAAATACAGTGGCAACACCTACTCTACAGGTAGTCAAGGTGCAAACGATGCTTCTGTTGATAAAAAAGATTTCGCACTATATACAGGAGCGTGTAATGCACTTACACCATTTTGGTGTTCTGCTAACGTAGCTGGTAGTGGAGGGAGCCCTGCCTCGCCTGTATTAACGGTAGGTACTACTTATTATTTAATGGTATCACGCTCTGACGTTTCGTTAGGTGTAACACCTACTTGTCCCACCTGTAACACATTAGATTTATGTCTTAAATCAACAGCATCAACACTTGTTGCTAATACCTGCGACGCTTGCGCTACAGCGTGTACCGCCACAACTAACCTTACTGCTATAGGCACAAATGCAAATGCTACACCAGATGCATTTATGTGTACAGCTATAGGTTCGGTAGATAATAACGTATGGTATAAGTGGTGCGCACCATCAACTTGGCCTGTGGGGCAAAGTGCATTTTTAAATTTATCAAACATTACCTGCAGCGCAGCAGGAGGTTTACAACTTACAGTGTTTAACAATGGTGTGTGCCCCACATCTGCTCCTGCACCTGCGGCAACCAAAATTTGTCAAGGCGCTGGCTCAATAGCACCGTTTTATAATAGTTGGGTAGCCAAGGCAGATAGTTGTTATTTAATTACTATTGATGGGCGTAGCGGTGTTATATGTAATTACAGTATAACTATTGGCGATGTAGTGTTACTACCTATAAATTTATTAGATTTTACAGCCAGTGCAAAACTAAATTATAATACAGTAGAGTGGATAACGGCAAGCGAAACCAACAATAATTATTTTGAGGTAGAATCGAGCGATGATGCTGTAAGCTTTAAAACCATACGTAATGTTAAAGGTGCGGGCAATAGCACTACTAACTTAAAGTACAGCATACGCGACGAAAATTATTATCCAACTACTTACTATCGTTTAAAACAAGTAGATTATGACGGAAATTTTACTTATTCGGAAGTGCGCGATGTAAATAGAACTGAAACATATAAGGAAACTCCTTTTACCATTAACATAATGCCAAACCCAACTAATGGAGAAGTAAATATAAGACTTATAAATGGCACTAAAGATATTTATACCGTAGTAGTATATAGCGTAGAAGGTAAATTACTAATGAAAATGGAATTACAAGAGCATGAGTTTAACAAAGGCATAGTATTAGATTTAAGCGTTATAGAAAACGGCTTGTACAATATAGAGGTATATAGCACCAAAGGAACAGTAGTCAAAAAAGTAATAAAGTTTAATTAAAGCCATTGTTTTTTGTGTTTAACAAATAATTTACGTTTAAATTTTGTTATTACTTAAAATATAAGTTATATTTGAGTAATATAAAATAAAAAAATCAATCTTAAATAGAATATTTATCATGAAAACAATACTTCTACTTATAACTTTTGCAACGCTACAATTAAGTAGTTACGCACAAACTAGAGCTGTTACACTGTACAACGCTAACGAAACTTGTATAGGCGAGTTTAATTTAAAAATGCCCAAAACACAGCTTGGACATGAGTTTTTATTTAAACTAAATGCGCCTGAACAAACCTCATTAGAATGTTACTTGGTAAAACAACTATGCGAATTGCCCAATCGTATATTAGGCGTAACACAAAAAAACCGTAAAGAATTTGTTATTCGTTTGCACGACGATTTAAACCCTACCGACTTGCTACAATATCTAAAAAGTAAAGGGGTGTATGGAATGTATTTTACTGCCACGGAGCGTATTACTCTTAATGATAATAACCAACCAGTACAACAGTTATTAAAATAACTTAAAAACACATAATTATGAAAAAACTACTACACTTAGTTTGCATTATACTTATAAGCGTAACCGCAAACGCACAAACTTTTTTAATAAACGGTGCTACTGGTAACGGTAATTTTGAAGCTGCATCAGCAACTACACCACTTCCAGGAACTTGGCTTACCGCTAATCCTTCCAATAATTTTTGGGAAATAAGTACACTTAATGCTACACCTCATGGAGGAACTAAATCGGCCTATATTCGTACCTCTGGCGGTGGCGGTACGTATAGCTACGCTACAGGAAGTGCAAGACAAAGTTATGTGTATAGTGCGGTAAATTATACTATACCTGCAGGCGCTACTTGTGCTTATTTATCATTTTGGTACAAAGGTGCTGGCGAAAGTGGTTTTGATTATATGCGAGCATTTTTAACAACAGCCATACCTGTTGCGGCTGCTAATCCTCCTGCAGGTGCTACCCAATTAGGAGGCGATTTTAACCAAGTGGGGAGTACTTGGACACAAGTAACGCTAGCTATACCTCCTGCTTTGTTTGGCACGGCACAGCGTGTAATGTTTTATTGGCGTAACGATGGTAGTGCCGGAACTCAACCACCAGCAGCGGTAGATGATGTGCAACTGTACTACAACACTACAGGCCCTGCTAATGATGATTGTGCGGGGGCTATAAGTTTACCGGTGGGGGCTGCGGGTACATGTACCACTACAGCTGGAGATATTACTTGCGCAGGTAATTCGGGCGTGGCAGCAACTTTAGGTACTGCCGATGATGACTTATGGTACTCTTTTGTAGCCACAAGCGCTAACCATACCGTAAACTTATCTACTGCTATGAGCGCCGTTATTGATGTGTTTAGTGGTTCATGCGGCGCTTTAGTTCCGCATGCTAATGCTAACGCCAACACACTTGCTTTATCTGGATTAACTATTGGCAATACGTATTATGTGCGTGTGTATTCGTTTGCAGCTACCAAACCTACACCTGGTACATTTACTATATGTGTAACTACACCTCCTGTATGCCCCTCAGGCATAGGCACGGGTAATGTTACTGTAGCTTCATTACCTTATAGTATTACAGGGCAAACTACTTGTGGTATGGTTAATAACATTACGGCAGCAAGTGTAACTAATATCTGTGGCTCTAGTGCATACTACGAAGGCGAAGATGTAGTGTATAACTTTACCCCAACCACATCGGGTAATATAAGCATCACACTTACCTCTGCAGGTACTAAAACAGCTTTAATGCTTTATCAAGATTGCCCATTTAGTGGTTCATGTGTTAATTTTTCGCAAAGTACAACTGGTAACAAAGCTTTAAATTGTATATCAGTAACAGCAGGTGTTACCTATTATTTAGTTGTAGGTAGCGACCCTAATCCTGTATGTAACCCTTACGACCTTTCTATTACAGCACCTGCTGCAAGCGTATGGGCTAATGATGATGCGTGTGGTGCTATAACAGTACCTATAGGCGCAGCCACTTGCTCTTATACCACTTATGATTTAACGGGTGCGTGTAGCTCTTCAAATCCTGCACCAAGCTGCGGTACTTACAGCGGGCAAGATGTATGGTTTAAATTTGTTGTTCCTACTTCAGGTAATTATCAAATAGATACTAAAGAAGGCACAATGACTGATGCCCTAATGGCAATATACCGTGGTGCAACTTGTGGTGGTGTTCTTACACAAATAGCGTGCGACAACGACGCAAGTACTAATGGATTAATGCCATTTATTAGTAATGGTACATTTATACCTGGCGAAACAATATATATACGCATAATGCCTAATGGTGCGGCCGCAGCAGGCACATTTCAGTTGTGTGTTAATAGTTTATGTCCAAGTGGATTAGCTGCTAACGATAACCCTTGTACCGCTACACTTATACCTGTAGGTGGTGCTGCCTACGGCGATAATACGTGCTCTAGTAATGGCGTAGGAACTACCGAACCTCCTATTGGCTTAGGCATAAGTGGAGTTGCTGGTACGTACAATAGTATATGGTATAGGTTTGTAGCGCCTGTTGGTGGTTCTGTAAAAATACGTACTGTATTAGGCTCGTTGCGCAATACTATTATGGCGGCATATTCGGGTACTTGTGGCACTGGCTTAACGCTAGTTGCCGATAATGATGACATCTCTTTATGTTCAGATGGAGGAAGTAATTTAAATTCGGAATTAAACCTTACAGGCCTAACTGTTGGAGCTACCTATTACATAGCCGTTGATGGTGCTAATAATGCTTTGGGCGATTTTTCGATAGGAGTTATTACAGGGTCGGCAAATTGGCCATTAGTTAGAGGGTCGGATTGTGGTGCAGCCAAAGATGTATGCGACGATTCTACTTCAGTATCTAACCCTGGGTTTCAGGCATTTGGTAACTATTGCGACTTAGTTGGAGGCGGAGCAACTTGCCTAAGCGATGGCGAAAAAAGTAGTGCTTGGTTTAATATACCTATTATAGCACCAGGTACGCTTGCGTTTGATATAGTTGCAAACGATTATGGCACGCCAACTAACCCTTTTACAGGACAAACTAACCCTGGTTACGCAAGTGCAGGCGACGAAACCGATTATGACTTTGCAATATGGAAAGTTACTACTGATGTTACTAGTACTTGTGCGGCCATAGCGGCGGCTGTACCATTAGCACCATTAAGGTGTAACTATAGTGGACTTGGAGTTACAGGATTAAACGGTACTAGCACTGGAGTAGCCCCAGCGCCATATAGCCCAGGATTTGACGGTGCTTACGAACAACAAATAAATGTACTTACGGGAGAAAAATATTTATTGTTGGTAAACAACTTTTCTAACAGTACTGCTGGTTTTACGCTTAACCTAAAGGGTACTACAGCAGTGGCAGGGGTAGATTACTCGGTGGGTATAACAGGTACAATACTTACTTGGACAGGAGGTAACAGTACCACACAATGGACAAATACCGATAACTGGGGCGGTTGTGCTGTGCCAAGTTGTACTAAAGACGTAATTATAGATCCGTTGTTTATACAACCTACTATTACTGCCGCTATGGGCGTAGTAAGTTGCCGCGATTTATTAGTTAATGTAGGAGCTACTTTAACATTAGCTGCTGGAGCTACGCTAAAAGTATGTGGTAACATAAATATATTAGGCTCAATAAACTGTAACCCTACCAGTACTATATGGTTTAACGATGAAAATATAACACATACCATAAACGGTAATGTTTCGGGTGCTGACGCACTAGGGAACTTAATAATACAAGACCCATTGCCAAGTGTTGGTGTTAATTGTAGAGTACAAACTTTGGTAAACCTTGACCTTAAAGGAAGTTTTACTACCTCTAATGCTACTAGTGTTTTTGATTTGAATACTAAATACATAAAAATAGCAGGCAATTTTATGAATTTCCAAAACAACGTAACGTTTACCAACTGTAACTCGGCACCAGCAACGGTAGAGTTTAACGGTAGTACTACACAAACGTTTAGTGTGGGTATTGGTACTATGGGCTTTCATAATGTTACGCTTAACCAGTCCGCAGCATCAAATGTAAATTTTACAACAGGTAAATTAATATTAAGCACAACAGGAATTTTATCTCTTGTGCAAGGTAAATTAACATTTAGCACACCAGCTACGCAAGAGGTGTATTTGCAAAACAATACCCCAGGAGCTGTAAACGCTGGCAATGTATCCAGTTATGTGGAGGGGCAATTACGCCGTTCGTTTACACCAGCATCAATAGGGTCGTATAATTTTCCTGTGGGTAATGCCACCAAAGGGTATGAGTTGTTAAACATAAACTTTACTGC
>JBEBIC010000181.1:0-5743 GCA_040080595.1 Bacteroidia bacterium
TGGCTACTGCGTAGTTAAACAATGTGGCACGCAAATCGGCATCGCTAGTGCTGAATAGCTTATAAACGTTAGGTTTTACATTTTCTACCAAGCCCACACCGTCTAGTTTTTTGAGTTGTTCGTTTGATGTTGATTTATCAAACTCTACTACTACTACTTGCCTGTAAGTAACGTTTTTGGCTAAGTTTTCAGCATTGTCATTGGCTACTATTTGTCCGTTGTTGATGATGATAACACGGTTACAAATAGCCTCTACCTCTTGCATAATGTGCGAGCTAAGCATTACAGTTTTTTCTTTGCCTATTTCTTTTATAAGGTTGCGTATATCTACTATTTGGTTAGGGTCAAGTCCTGTAGTGGGTTCGTCTAATATCAATACTTTTGGGTCGTGTATCATGGCTTGTGCTAAGCCCACACGCTGGCGATACCCTTTGGATAATTGCCCTATTTTTTTATGTTGTTCAATGCCTAATCCTACTCTGTCTATAAGCGATGCTACAAGCGGTTGCACGGCTTTGTTTATGCCGTACATACCCGCAGTAAATTCTAAATATTCTTTTACATACATATCCAAATACAAGGGGTTGTGTTCGGGCAAGTAACCTACCAAACGTTTTACGTCTATGGCGTTATCCATTACATCAAATCCACACACGCTTACAGTGCCTGTGGTGGGCGGTATGTAGCAGGTTATGATTTTCATCATAGTACTTTTACCCGCACCATTAGGGCCTAAAAAGCCCACTACTTCGCCTGCATTTAATTCAAACGAAATGTTGTTTAATGCGTGTTGCTTACCGTATGTTTTGGTTACTGCGTTTACTTGTATGGACATAGTATAGAGTTAAAATATTATTTTACTTCTGGTTTAGCGTTCGTTGAGCGGAGCCGAAACGCCGCTCAGCCAACGTGATGTGAATATAAAGTGTATTATAAATTACGCTAATTTTTGCTCTGCCAATTTCATTACATCAACTAATACTTGTACGCTATCTATTGGCATAGCGTTGTATATACTAGCACGGTATCCGCCTACATCGCGGTGTCCAGGTAATCCGCTTACGCCAGCATCTTTCCATATTTTGTTAAATGCTTCTTCCTTGGTAGCTTCGTTCATTATAAAATTAACGTTCATTACGCTTCTGTCCTCTTTGGCTACAGTACCTGTAAATAAAGCGTTGCGGTCTATTTCGTTGTATAGCAATTCGGCTTTTGCGTTGTTTAATTTTTCCATTAATGCAAGTCCGCCATTGGCTTGTACATACTGCATAGTAAGCATACTTACATATACAGGATATACTGGAGGCGTGTTGTACATACTCTCGCCTTTTATGTGTACGCTATAATCAAGCATACTTAGCATTTTACGACCTGTTTTACCCAATACATCTTTGCGTACCGCAACCATTGTGCAACCCGCAGGACCCATGTTTTTTTGTGCGCCTGCATATATTACAGCAAAGTTTTTACCATCAATAGGGCGACTAAAAATATCGCTACTCATGTCGCACACCAATGGAATAGGGCTATTAGGAAACTCTTTAAATTGTGTTCCAAATATGGTGTTGTTGCTTGTTATGTGCAAATAATCAGCATCAGTAGGTATGGTATAGTTTTTTGGTATGTAACTAAAGTTTTTGTCTTCGCTTGATGCTATTACATCTACATTACCAATAATTTTGGCTTCCTTAATGGCTTTGCTACTCCATACTCCTGTGTTAATATACGCAGCTTTAGTACCTAACAAATTGTACGGAACCATTGCAAACTGTAGGCTAGCACCTCCTCCTAAAAAAAACACTTCGTAGTTATCATCCAACAATAATAAATCTTTAACTACCTGGCGTGCATTGTCCATTACGGTTACGTAGTTTTTGCTACGGTGCGAAATTTCGAGTATAGACATATTCAAATTATCAAAATTTAAAACTGCCGCAGCTGCTTGTTTTATTACTAATTCGGGCAATATGCCTGGGCCTGCACTAAAGTTGTGTACTTTTTTCATGGTATATGTATTTAGTTAAATGAAGTGTATTATTTATGCCAAATTTACATTTATCTTATTTACTTTTGATGTGCAAAAACAAATAAAATAACAATTCATTATTTATAACTATACACTATGGCAAAAACAGGCGTTTTATTAATTAATTTGGGTACTCCCAAAAGCCCCTCTACTGGCGATGTGCGCCGTTATTTACGTGAGTTTTTGGACGATGATCGTGTAATAGATATCCCCTACATTTTACGCAAAATACTAGTACACGGTATTATAGCGCCGTTTCGTGCGCCAAAAAGTGCGAAATTATACAAGGAAGTATGGACAGACAAAGGCTCGCCTATAATGCTACACTCGCTAGAATTACAACAAAAAGTACAAGCTGCTTTAGGCGATAATTATGATGTAGAATTAGCTATGCGCTACCAACAACCAAGTATTAAAAATGTGTTGGCACGTATGCAAAGTAAGCATTACAAAAACATTATTATAGTTCCTCTGTATCCGCATTACGCCGCAAGTAGCACAGGTACTGCGTTTGAAGAGGTTATGAAACACATGAGTAAATGGTGGGTAATACCCGATGTGAAATTTATTGGGCAATATTTTGACAACCCACAATACATAGATGCAATAGTGGAAAATGGAAACAAATTTAATATTGATGACTACGACCACGTAATGTTTAGTTACCACGGCTTGCCTACACGCCACGTAAACAAAGTGTATGAAGACCGTGTGTGCGATAATCATAGTTGCGAAGATGAAATAAACGACGAAAACGAATATTGCTACAAAGCAGCTTGCTACGCTACCACACGTGCTATTGTAGCTAAAATGAATATCCCTAAAGATAAATATATAGTAAGTTTTCAATCGCGTTTAGACGAAAAATGGATAAAGCCATTTAGCGATAATGTGCTACAAGATTTAGCTAAAAAAGGTGCAAAACGCATACTTGCATTTAGCCCTGCATTTACTGCCGATTGCCTTGAAACATTGATAGAAATAGGGGTGGAGTACCAAGAAATATTTACCGAGCACGGTGGCGAAAAAATACAACTTGTACCTAGCCTTAATAGCAACGCTACGTGGGTACATTGCTTGCGAGATATGATTGTAAAAAATAATGTGTGAAATAGGGCTCCGCTCCACATAATTGAAAACAAAAAACAACAATAATCAGAACAAACTCTATGAACGGTAGTTCAATAAACAGCTACGGTCAAGCCTAAAATAATTGATGGTTAATTAGGTTTTAATTTTGCTAAAAAAAAAGTTGCATAATAGAGATTGAAATTTGATGCTGATAAAACGTCTTTTAACTAAAACTATGGCTATATTTTTAAAAGCAAAATGGGAAAATATAATAATGGCAAACTATGCCGTTGATGCCGCATTACTACAACCGTACTTACCCAAAGGTGTAGAGTTAGATATGCGCAACGGCAAGGCAGTAGTGAGTTTGGTGGGTTTTATGTTTAAAAACAGTAAGTTGTTTAACATTCCTATTCCATATTTAGGAACGTTTGAAGAGATTAATTTACGTTTTTATGTAATTAGAAAAGACGGCGATGAAATAAAGCGAGGTGTTGTTTTTATTAATGAAACCGTACCTTACAAAATAGTAGCGTGGTTGGCAAACGTGTTGTACAACGAAAGTTATAGTTGCGTGCCTACACGTCATACGCACACGAGTAATGCTATAAATAAACAACTAACCTACCAGTGGCGAACAAATAACAAATGGAATACTATACACGTAGAAGCTACTAACCAAAGCACTGCAATACCCGCTAATAGCGACGAAGAGTTTATATACGAGCACTACTACGGCTATGCTAAAGTAAGCGATACCGTAACCGAAGAGTACAAAATAAACCACCCTAGTTGGAACATAAACAAAGTAGTAAATTACAGCATTGATTGCGATTTTAAAGCAATGTATGGCAATGAATTTGAGTTCTTAACCAACACCCTTCCTAGCTCGGTATTTATAGCCGAAGGCTCTGCTATTAGCGTAAATTGGAAACGTACTAAAATAGTACAGTAACTATGAAAGGTGTAAAAAAACAAAATCTACCCAACAAAATATGCGCTACTTGTAACAAGCCATTTGCATGGCGCAAAAAATGGGAGCGTAATTGGGACGAGGTAAAGTATTGTAGTGATAAGTGTCGTATGAATAAATAGTGTGTTAAAAAAATGAATACCACAGCAAAAAAAACACTCCGCTTAATACTGGGAGACCAACTTAATATAAATCATTCATGGTTTACAAGCGTTGATAACAGTGTAACTTACGCAATAATGGAAGTGCGTACCGAAACTGATTATGCACACCATCACATACAAAAGGTAGTTGGCTTCTTTGCCGCTATGCGTGCGTTTGCTATGGAGTTAAAAGCGCTTAAACACAACGTTATTTACATCAATTTAACTGATGAAAATAACTTACAGGCGTTTGATAAAAATTGCGAAGCGTTAATACATCAAAATGCGTTTACACATTTTGAATATCAATTGCCTGATGAATATAGAGTTGATGAACTCTTAAAATCATTTACCAACACATTGGCTATAACCTACTCCGTTTGCGACACGCAGCACTTTATGAGTACACGTACCGAACTTGGCGATATGTTTGCGGGTAAGAAAATGTATCTTATGGAAACTTTTTACCGTGCTATGCGCCGTAAGCACAATGTACTAATGGACGGTAAAGAACCCCTTACAGGGCAATGGAATTACGACTCCGAAAACCGTAAAAAACTACCACCAAAGCACGTACCCACACCACCATTAATTTTTAGTAATGATGTAACAGGTATTCTAACTACTATACATACGGCTAATATTAAAACCATTGGTACTATTGATGTTGCCAACTATGTGTGGCCAGTAAGCAGAGTACAATCTTTGGAATTATTGCAATTTTTCGTAAGTGAATGTTTACCATTGTTTGGTACGTTTCAAGATGCGATGGCGCCTAACCAATGGTCGTTATATCATTCACGATTATCGTTTTCTATGAATGTAAAATTAATATCGCCACAGGAAGTTATAACCAAATCAATACAAGAATGGCAGTTGCGCCCTAGCGAAATTGAGTACAATCAACTAGAAGGTTTTGTGCGCCAAATTATTGGGTGGCGAGAATATATGCGGGGAATATATTGGCTAAAAATGCCTGAATATGCCACACTCAATTATTTTGAACATATGGATAAATTACCCGCTTGGTACTGGACAGGCAACACAAAAATGAATTGCCTTAAAGATGCTATCAATCAATCGTTGCAGTATAGTTATGCGCACCACATACAACGCCTTATGATTACGGGTAACTTTGCATTGCTTGCAGGTGTACACCCCGATGAGGTAGATGCGTGGTATTTGGGTATATATATTGATGCCCTACAATGGGTAGAAATAACCAACACACGTGGTATGAGCCAGTTTGCTGATGGTGGTATAGTAGGCACAAAACCCTATGTAAGTTCGGCCACTTACATAGATAAAATGAGCCATTACTGTGGTACATGTTATTATAACAAGGCGGTAAAAACAGGCGAGAAGGCGTGCCCATTTAATAGTTTGTATTGGAATTTTTACGATAGGCACGAAGCCAAATTAGCCAAAAACCCACGCATAGGAATGATGTATAATGTGTGGCGAAAAATGCAACCCGAAGCCAAAACAGCACTACTACAGCAAGCCGAATATTATTTAAAACACATTGAC
>JBEBIC010000469.1:0-1164 GCA_040080595.1 Bacteroidia bacterium
CCCTATACACAATGTGTATAGGGCGTTTTACTATTAATTTTGGGTAATTTGCTGTATTGTTGTTCCTTGATAATAGTGCAGTAAAGTATATAATTTATACTCTTTGCTAAGCTATTTTACTTTCCAAAACACTATTTATAGCCTTAGTAAAACAGGTTTTAAAATCGTAATGGACTGATGCCTGTAAAGCATTGTGTGCGTAGGTGGTATAATTGTTTTCAATAGCTTTAATAGCAGTTACAATACTTTGAGCATCAAACGTAGGTAACAATATACCTGCATTATTTTGTGCTATAGGTGCAAAACCAACAATGTTTTGCCCTATGGTAGGTAAGCCTGCCGCCATATAATTAAACTGCTTGCCACTAGGCGATGATACACAATTAAAATCGCTTGTTTTTATTTTGCTAAAATCAAACATTACAAAACCTATGTAATAGTTTTTCATTTGGTTTAGTAATAATTCTTGCGGCACATACTCATAATTAAATAGCAAACGTTGCGCTTGTATAAGTGTGGCGTATTTGGTTTGTAAATGCGTGTTGTACGCCTCGTTTTTAACGCCACGTAAAGTTAGTGTGTACTGCTTAGGTAATAGCATTAACCCGTCTATTAAAGGCTCTATACCATAAAAATTAGCAATGTTACCCCAGTACACCAGTTGCTTGATGCGCGCATTTATTTCGGCGTAGCTTACATTAAAATTGGGAGGAATAATAGGCGCATTTTGAACTATTAATTGTGTAGGTGCGCTACCGCTATCATCAAACAAAAAATGATAACGCTCAGCAGATTGTATAATGCAATGGGTAATACCTTGCGTTAAACATTGAGTAAAGTACTTATCTTTTTTTACTTCTAACGAAAAAAAAATAGCATGCTTAAAAAAAGAGCGTGCCGTAGCATAGCCAATGTTATCAACACCTATTACCACTTCATAAGTAGTGTTGCGTTTAAAAAACAGGAGTAAAGTAAGTAACCAATATTTGAGAGGTTCGTAGGCTTTTATTTTACCCAACCATTTATACATCACAAACGGAATAGTAATGTGTGTATGTTTTGCTTTAACCGTACTAGCATTAAAATGACTAAAGCCAAACGAGAGTAGCTCTACCGCATAACCTCGCTCGGTTAATAGTGCAATGCTGTTGAGCATACTTGGGG
>JBEBIC010000470.1:0-1162 GCA_040080595.1 Bacteroidia bacterium
GGGGGTTATAGCTATGACTATGTCTATATTTTTCCGTTTACAATTGGCTTGGCCAGGAAAAGCGTTTCCTATACTGGAAGTGTTTTTAGGTAAATGGGCGCCAGGAGGTGTATTAGACCCAAACATGTATTTGGCACTAGTTACTATACATGGAACTATAATGGTGTTTTTTGTGCTAACAGGCGGATTGAGTGGAACGTTCAGTAACTTGTTAATCCCTCTTCAAATTGGGGCACGAGATATGGCTTCAGGGTTTTTAAATATGTTGTCGTACTGGTTCTTCTTTATTTCATCAGCTATAATGGTAGCCTCGTTTTTTATTGAAACAGGTCCAGCATCAGGCGGTTGGACAGTTTACCCTCCATTATCAGTATTGCCACAAGCAATGCCAGGTTCGGGCTTAGGTATGACGCTTTGGTTACTTTCTATGACTTTCTTTGTAGTATCTTCGTTATTAGGAGGATTAAACTACATAGTAACTGTTATTAACTTACGTACAGTAGGTATGAAAATGACCCGTTTACCATTAACAATATGGGCATTTTTTGTAACAGCAATATTAGGTGTATTATCATTTCCTGTATTATTATCGGCAGTAGTGTTGTTAATAATGGATAGAGGTTTTGGAACTTCGTTTTACTTGTCGGATATATTTATTGGAGGGCAAGCATTAGAACAAACTGGAGGTTCGCCAATATTGTACGAACACTTATTTTGGTTCTTGGGTCACCCAGAGGTATATATAGTATTGTTACCAGCATTGGGTATAACGTCAGAAATTGTGGCCACTAACTCACGCAAGCCAATATTTGGTTACAGAGCAATGATTGGTTCTATAATAGCTATTGCGTTCTTATCATTTATTGTATGGGGGCATCACATGTTTATAACAGGTATGAGTCCGTTCTTAGGGTCGGTGTTTGTATTTACTACTTTGCTAATTGCTATACCATCGGCAGTAAAATCGTTTAACTATATTACTACCTTATGGAAAGGTAATATACAATACACACCAGCCATGTTGTTTGCAGTAGGATTAGTTTCTACGTTTATTACAGGAGGATTAACAGGTATTATATTGGCAGATTCGGCATTGGATATTAACGTACACGATACGTATTTTGTGGTAGCTCACTTCCACATTGTAATGGGTGCATCAGCA
>JBEBIC010000182.1:0-5707 GCA_040080595.1 Bacteroidia bacterium
TACTAAAAACGTAAAAAAAATAATTCGTAATATTAACCTAGGGCAAGACCAAGACCGTACCGATAACAAAGCCCAACGTTGGGAACTTATGGCACGTGTAGCCATGGGACAAAGCAAAATGATAACTCGCCCAGTGGCAGGTATTATGCACTTATTTGTATATGTTGGTTTTATATTAATAAACATTGAAGTACTCGAAATTATAATAGACGGTATAGTGGGTACACACCGCATATTAAGTTTTATGGGTGGGTTTTATAATTTTTTAATAGGCTTTTTCGAAGTGCTTGCACTGCTTGTATTAGTAGGCGTTGTAGTGTTTTGGGCACGTCGTAATGTGGTTAAAGTAAAACGCTTTACATCAACCGAAATGAAAGGTTGGGCAGTAACCGATGCCAACAATATTTTGTATATTGAAATGATATTGATGACCGCAGTACTTATGATGAATGGTGCCGACCACGCCTTGCAATTAGCCAACTATCCGCATTACACACAAGCGGGTTCGTTTCCTGTTTCGGACGTATTATTTGGTTGGATGCAAGGTATGAACACCACTACATTAATGGTTATAGAACGTACCTGCTGGTGGTTACACATTATTGGTATATTCTTGTTTTTAAATTATTTACCAATATCAAAACACTTGCATATACTGTTGGCGTTTCCTAATGTGTGGTACAGTAATTTGGCTGCTAAAGGCAAGTTTAAAAACAACCCCGACATTACACGTGAGGTTAATTTAATGCTTGACCCATCGGCTACTATAGACCCTAACGCAGCACCTCCAAAATTTGGTGCTAAAGATGTAAATGATTTGTCGTGGATACAATTAATGAACGCTTACTCCTGCACCGAATGCGGACGATGCACCAGTAATTGCCCTGCTAATCAAACAGGTAAATTGCTTTCGCCACGCAAAATAATGATGGATACCCGCGACCGTATGGAGGAAGTGGGCAAAAATATTGATGCCAAAGGCGTAGAATTTAATGATGGTAAAGCCTTAGTAGGCGACTACATAACTGCTGAAGAATTGTGGGCGTGTACCTCGTGTAATGCGTGTGTAGAGGCTTGCCCAATAAATATAGACCCATTAGCTATAATTATGGATTTGCGCCAATACTTGGTATTAGAAAAATCGGAAGCGCCACAATCGTTAAACGGTATGTTTACCAACATAGAAAACAACGGTGCACCATGGCAATACAGCCAAGCCGACCGCCTAAAATGGGCGAATGAGTAAGTAGCCAACTACATTAGATTAAACAGAATAACAGAATATTTTAAACACATTATACATACTATTATGAGCAACGCATTAAACGTAAAAACAGTAGCTGATTATACCGCACAAGGCACTAAACCCGATATATTATTTTGGGTAGGCTGCGCAGGTAGCTTTGATGATAGAGCAAAAAAAATAACCAAAGCCATAGTTAAAATATTAAACCACGTTGATGTAAAATATGCTGTGCTTGGTGCAGAAGAATCGTGTACGGGCGACCCTGCAAAGCGTGCAGGCAATGAGTTTTTGTTTCAAATGCAAGCAATGAGCAACATAGCGGTACTTAACGGCTACGAGGTTAAAAAAATAGTAACCGCTTGTCCGCATTGTTTTAATACACTTAAAAACGAATACCCCGAGTTAGGCGGACATTACGAAGTTATACACCACACGCAACTATTGCAAGAGTTAATAGATAGTGGTAAATTAAAAGTAGAAGGTGGTACATTTAAAGGAAAAAAAATAACCTTCCACGATCCTTGTTATTTAGGACGTGCCAATGGCGAATACCTTGCACCACGTGCCGTAATAGAAAAACTAGACGTAGAATTAGTAGAAATGAAACGTTGCAAAACCAACGGTTTATGCTGCGGTGCAGGCGGAGCGCAAATGTTTAAAGAAGCCGAAAAAGGAACTAAAGAAGTGAACATAGAACGTACCGACGATGTACTGGAAAGTAAAGCTACCATTGTAGCTGCGGGCTGTCCGTTTTGCAACACGATGCTTACCGATGGTATAAAACACCACAACAAACAAGAAGAAATACAAGTATTAGATATAGCCGAAATGATAGCGCAAGCTGCCGATTTATAAGCTAAATAACTATTTACCAAAAACCCACAATTTCAACTTTACACTGTTGGAATTGTGGGTTTATACTATAGTGTAAACTATTTGTTAATGATACTAATTTTAAACATAATTAATTGTTAATCCGTAATTGATTATACCTGTGTGTAACCAATATACAATACATAAACACAAAAAACACCACACCCGATTGGGTTTCGAACATAGCCTCAGTAAGTAAATTAAACGCTACTATACCTATACACAAAGCGTACATAGTTTTTGTATAGGGAGGTAATACACCTAAGGGATAAAACAATAACAACAGTAGTACAATTAGGCCCACAATGCCCAACGCTAAAGTAGTTTGTAAATATTGATTGTGGGCATTAAGCTGTTTTTGGGCCGCTTGTGTATTACCACTTTTAATGTATTGTGTAGCTAATGCCGTATTAACATTAGCCGTACCATAACCCAAAGGCTTCTGTTTTATGAGTATTAGCGCATCTTGCCATACTAACGTACGCATATCGGTAGTGGTTACATACTGTGTTTTATCTACTGCTTTAGTATTAGTTAATGATGAATATCCCTCGTTAATACGATTACGTAACAAAGGCGAAGTATATACAACAGCTATTAATACAGCTAAGCCAAGCCCTGCGCTTAGTAGTAATTTGGTAAGAGATAGTTTTAAATTAATTAAATAAACTACACTTAACAGGGCTATTACAAGCATTCCTGCTTTTGACCCTAAAGCCACTATAAATACTACAAACAATGCTGCTATAGTCCCATTAAGCCATAGCCATTTGTTGGATGCAGTATTGCTTATATAATACACACACAACAATCCTACACTTAAATACATAGCAAAATAACTAGGGTGATGGTAATAAGATAGTGTACTATAAAAAAAACTATTTGTGTCAAATGTGTAATTATATACATACCCCGCATTAATTACGCACAGTACTATAGCAGCGATACAGCCTATTACCAACGATTGCGCTACGCTACGCAAATTAATAGTACTTAAAATCGCATTGCTTATAAAACAAAGTGGTACTACTACAAACGAAAGTTTAAGTTCTAAATCAAACGCTGAA
Organism: Bacteroidia bacterium; assembly: GCA_040080595.1. Lineage (GTDB taxonomy): Bacteria > Bacteroidota > Bacteroidia > UBA4408 > UBA4408 > JACMRI01. The sequence goes on from JBEBIC010000182.1 coordinate 3,187, forward strand.
GCTTTATTGTGTAAAATAAAAAAACTAACTACATGCAACGCATAATACACTATGGGCAAATACAATAATTTATTAATAGGCGTATTAATTGTACCTTTGTTTTGTACAAATTGTAATATACTTGTAAGGCACAATAGTACTATAAATACAGGCACAAGTACCTTACTTAACGGAATGCAAAATGCAATACTATTGAGCAATAAATAGTTAATAGAATTATACGAAAATGGCGAAGAAATTAATTTCAAAATACATAACCTTAGGGCGCTTAAAAGTAATACTAATGAGTGTTATTTTTGCAACATTATTAATAACAATTTTAACCGCTAATAGAACCAAAAATATACCGCTGTTAAACGGATATACCAATGCTCACAACTACACTACGAACGATACCGCATTGTTTTATTTGCATTTTAAAACGAAGTACAAAACTAACAATCTAGTAATTTATAACCTACAACAGCAACGGGTAGATAGTATAGTATGCCTTGCCGATACCGCCATGGGCAATACTATTAATAATTATAAATACGGCTACAACTATGCCCAATGCTACGCTTACCCTTGCAACAAACTTACGCCTGGTGTGTATAGCATAGGCAATGTAGTGCCTTTGGTTATAAACGCTACTACGCCAAGCGCTATTACGGTAGTGCTACCTTATGGTAACCAAGTAGCTACTAACTATGTATCGGCACATAATTTTTATGCCGAGCCTTCTATTAATAAACTAGCTACCGATACGCTAAGCTTACGTATGCCTCATTTTATTGATGATTATACACGTACGTTTATACCGTGGCTTAATCACAAATTCCCTCATCAGAACATTAATTACATAAGCGATTTGCAACTTGCAAATGCTCCTACTTATTACAAAAGCAAACTACTTATACTATACGGAGTAGTACCGTTTGTAAGCCCACAAATGCGCACCACACTTGATAAATATATAGCGCAAGGTGGTAACGTATTACTAATTAGTGATGATTTTATGAGTAATATTCTTAGCGTAAATAAAGCCAACACAACTATTAGTTTTGAAAAAATAAATACACAACAAGTGGCTATTAGTAAACAAAATAGACTATACGCATTTTCTAAACTATATGCTCCTGCACACACTACTATTGGTAGCAATTACCCTAACAATGTTTCTAAAGTTATGGTAACAGAGGGGTACAGAGTACTTACGCCTAAACACAATTTGTTTACAGGAGTTGATGTTAATTATTTATCGCAGGTAAAATATGGTGCATTAACCGCTCCTCCGCTCCAGTTTACTAACGAAGTAGCTACACTTAACACCACCCAAATTAATTTTTACAAACAACAATTACTTGCTTACACCATACAGTTAAATAGTGATAAAAAAGCAAATGTAGGCGGTATAATTATGTTTCAAAAAACAGCTACTTCGGGGCGTGTATTACACCTTGGTTCGCGCGAATGGATATTAAATATACACAACAAAAATGTATCACAACTATTATATAACGCAGTAAACATTTTGCAAAAATAATATAGTTAGGCCTGCTGCAATACTTCCCAAAAATTGTTGGCTATATGGTCGCGTGTAAATTTTGTTTGTACGTAATTATATCCATTTATACCCAGCTGCGCTACAGCAGCACGCTGGTTAAATAACTGAGTTGCCTTTTGTGCTAAATCGTGTGCGTTTTCGGGTTCAAAAGCTAATCCACAGTTTCCCTCATCTATAAATAGTTCTTTAGCTTCGCCCTCTACACCTAACACTATTGCTTTTTTCATGGCAAGGTTTTCAAATATTTTTGAGGGTATTGCACCTTTAAATAAATCTAATTTTTTTAGCGGTATTACTGCTACATCTATTGCTTTTACAATGGCGGGCATTTTATCTTTAGTTACCGCATCATAAAAATATACATTAGTTAAGGCTAATTGTGTTTGTAAGGCTTGTAGTTTTTCTTTTTCGGGGCCACTACCTAATAGTACATATTTGATTTGTGTTGTATTGCGTGTAAGTGCGGCTGCATTAAGTACTACTTCCAAACCTTGCGCATGCCCTATTATTCCTGCATACAAGAGTATAAAGTCATCAGTCATAAAATTATTTTCGGCACGCCATTGCGTAGTTATACTATCAGCATTATAATAGTTCATATCTACACCATTGGGCAGCCAATACACTTTTTTGTTGGGGAAACGAGCGCTTATATTTTTGCATATACCTTGCGTTTGCCCTGTTATTAATTCGGAGTTGCGGTACAAAAATTCTTCTAGTACTGTAGCCATTTTTAAAAAAGTGGTATTGGTTACTAAGCCTAATTTTTCGGCACTTTCGGGCCATAAGTCCGATACATTAAATATTAATTTACTCCCTTTTGTTTTTTTAAGAATATATGCTGTAATACCCAAAAACAATGGCGGCGATTCGCACAAAATATAATCGTACTTACCTGTTTTGGTTAGTCCAATGTAAAGAGATGTAAACACAAACGAAAAATAATTGAGCAAGCGCTTGGCTATACCTTTGTTC
>JBEBIC010000471.1:0-1157 GCA_040080595.1 Bacteroidia bacterium
GAGTTAGACTTTGAAATGAAACGTAATTCGTAATTTTTAATTCGTAATTAACTCGCTTATCTGTAACCGAAACGCTTTAGTTGGTTATCATCGTTACGCCAGTCTTTTTTAACTTTTACAAAGGTTTCTAAAAATATTTTCTTTTGAAAAAATACTTCCAAATCCTTACGTGCTGCCGTTCCCACACGTTTTATAGCTGCAGCATTAGGTCCTATTATTATGCCTTTTTGCGATTCGCGCATTACATATATATCGGTGCTAATGCGTATAATTTCGGGTAATTCTTTAAACTCGGTTACCAGTACTTCTACTGAGTAGGGTATTTCTTTTTCGTAGTACAACAATATTTTTTCGCGTAATTTTTCTTCCACAAAAAAACGTTCCGACTTATCAGTAAGTTGGTCTTTGGGGTAAAATGGCGGGTTTTGGGGCAATAGTTCCACAATACGTTTTTGTATGTGATCCATATTAAACTTATTTAATGCCGAAAACGGAACAACCTCTGCGTTGGGTATTAGGTCTTTCCAATACTCCACACGAGCATTTAATTCCTCTTGCGATTTGAATATATCTATCTTGTTTAACAGCAACAACATAGGTGTTTTTGTTTTTAATATTTTTTCAAATACATCATCGTTGTTTATTTTTTCTTCCTCAGCATCTACTACTACTAACAATACATCGGCATCAGAAAAGGCTTCGTTTACAAAACCCAACATAGCGTCGTGTAGCTTGTAAGCGGGCTTTAGTACGCCTGGTGTATCGCTATATACTATTTGATAATCTTCGCCATTTACAATACCTTTTATACGGTGGCGTGTAGTTTGTGCTTTGCTAGTAATAATGCTTATGCGCTCTCCTACCAGTTGGTTCATAAGCGTTGATTTGCCCACATTGGGACTTCCTATAATGTTTACAAATCCTGATTTGTGCATACGTGTGTTGTTGTTATTAACGGTTTTAATAGGGGTAAAATTAAACTTAATTCGGCTACTTTTTTATTTTTTATTGCGGTTTTAAAAAGGAGCGTGTTTATATAAAGTTAAAATGAATTGTAAAAACTAACATTGAAACTAGTTTTTATTAAGTAGATATGTTTAAAAAAAACGCCTTGTGTTTTTTAACGTAATCATCAAGCACTAAGCACGGTTTGTAAG
>JBEBIC010000472.1:0-1154 GCA_040080595.1 Bacteroidia bacterium
GTATATGCAAGCAACTAAGCAATTGTTAATTTTGTGCCCGCACCCTGTAAACACAGCACCTGGGCAACGTTTAAAGTACGAGCAATATTTTAAACACATAGAAGCTGCGGGCTATACCATAACCGTATCGCCGTTTATGACTATGGCGTTTTGGAACATTGTATATGAAAAAGGCTACTTGTTTACCAAAATAGCGTGGACACTATTTGGTTACGCACGCCGTATAAAAATATTATTTACCCTACACAAATACGATGCTGTGTATGTGTTCCTATGGGCTACACCCTTTGGTTTTCCTATTATAGAATGGGCAATATGCAAGCTCAACAAAAATATTATATACGATATTGACGATATGGTTTTTTTGGGGCACTCCAGCACCGCTAATAGGTTTATAGAACGTTTTAAGGGTACTGATAAAATGATATACCTAATGCAACAAGCCAAGCACGTAGTGGTGTGTACGCCTAAGTTGCACGAGTTTGTAAAACAGTACAATCGCAACAGTACCGACATATCCTCTACCATAAATACCGAAACTTACCAAATAACCAATGCCTATAGCAACACCAACAAGTTGGTATTGGGCTGGAGCGGAAGCCACAGTACATCTAAATACTTGTTGTTGTTAGAGCCCGTGTTGCAAAAATTAAGGCACGAATACGATTTTGAAATACGAGTAATAGGCGATGCTAATTTTAAATTTAACGAACTGCACGCCAATGCCATAGCATGGAACGAAGCCACCGAAGTAGCCGACTTACAGCATATAGACATAGGCTTATACCCACTACCCAACGAAGAATGGGTGTATGGCAAAAGTGGCTTAAAAGCCCTGCAATACATGGCACTAGGCATACCCACAGTAGCCACAGCCATAGGTGCTAACTACCGTGTAATAGAACACGAAAAAAGTGGCTACTTAGCCAGCACCGAAACCGAGTGGTACACCGCACTTAAACTATTAATAGAAAACCCCAGCTTACGCCAAAACATAGGCGCAGCAGCACGTACACGTGTAGAAAACCAGTATTCTATATTGGCAAATAAAGCCACGTACATTAAAATAATAGATGAGGTGGTTGATAACAAGCAGTAATAGCTTAGTTATTAGTGGTAAATAATTAATTGCATAGTGCAGGTTTGTACTTATT
>JBEBIC010000183.1:0-5655 GCA_040080595.1 Bacteroidia bacterium
AAATAATAGTTTTCATAATTGTGATGAGGTAATAATGTTAATGCAAAATAATAATACACAAATTAAACACTAAATAACTTATTTTTGGCACAATAAAACAGATAAAAACACAATGAAAAAAACCGTCGTTATTGCAATCCTTATTATTAGTTGCACCACACTATTATACGCCCAACAAGCCCCCATACGTATAGCGGGTGAGGCACAAGGCACTACATACCACATTACTTATTTTGATGCTAAAAACAGAAATCTACAGCCCCAAATAGATAAAATATTAATGCGTTTTGATAAATCGGTATCTACCTATTTACCCACATCAATCATATCTCGTATTAATGCTAACCAAAAAAACATACGTGTTGATGCCTGTTTTAAAACCTGTTTTAATAAAGCAAAAGAGGTGTGGGCAAGTACCAACGGCGCGTTCGATCCTACAGTATATCCATTAGTAAACGCATGGGGGTTTGGACCTGGTAAAAAACAAATCATAGAAAAATCCAAAATAGACAGTATGCTTCGCTTTGTAGGTTTTAATTTAATAACACTTAAAGGCAATAAAATTGTAAAAAAAGACCCTCGTGTACAGCTCGATTTTAATGCCTTTGCGCAAGGCTATTCGGTTGATGTAGTGGCGCAGTTTTTAAATAGTAAACACATAACTAGCTATATTGTAGAAATAGGCGGAGAGATATATGCCAAAGGTAAAAAACCCAATGGCGATAACTGGACTGCGGGTATTGAAAAACCCATTGATAACAAAACGGGCAATAACCCTTTAAAAGCAATAGCCAAGTTAGAAAATTTAGCCACAGCCACATCTGGCGATTACCGTAGGTTTACACTAGAAAACGGCATAAAATATGCACACCATATAGATCCTAAAACAGGTTATCCTACCAAAAACAATTTGCTAAGCGCATCTATATTTGCCAACGAATGTATAACTGCCGATGCCAATGCCACGGGCATATTGGTTATGGGTTTAGATAAAGCCATTGTGTTTTTAAACCAACACCCCGAGTTGCAGGCCTACCTAATATACTCTGACGAAAACGGAAATTACAAAGTATATGAAACCCCACAAATAAAAACAATGGTGGTTGATGTTGCTGAATAATAACATACAGGCGTTATTACAATTGCACACCGCCGTAGAGACAAGGCACTGCTGTAGAGACAAGGCACTGCCTTGTCTAAACTAAAAAAGGCTGTGCCTTACCCAACAAAAAAACCGCCGCCTTATACAAGGCGGCGGTTTTATAAAACATAAATCAAAAAGGTTTATTATTTGGTTAGTGTAACGTTGTGGTTAGTAGTACCCTCGTTAGTTACAACGCTTATTATATATACACCATTAGCATAGTTAGTAAGGTCTATACTTTTAACACCCGATGATGGTTGGTTTACATTTTCAGTAATAATAGTTTCGCCCAAAGCATTAATAACTTTAATTGTATTTGCTTTAGGATAGCTTACATTAAAAACCCCGTTAGTAGGGTTAGGATAAACGTTTACCACCGAAACCTCTGCTACTGTATTTACGCTTGTTGCTACTGCTGGTTGCCAGTTTAATGATATGTTGGTAAAGTTAGCATCTGCCGTAGGAGTTTGTACATCAGCGTTTACGCCTTTAGTAAATGTAAATGAGCGTGTGGTAGTACCTGTAGCACCATGATTCCACGTTTCTTGTATAGTTACTTTGTATGTGCCATCGGCAACGGTAGTACCATTGGTAGCACCACTTACATTTTTACCATCCCAAGTTATGCTTTTTGCACTATAGCTGGTTAGTGTAGCACCTGTAGTAGCATCTGTTTTATTGGTTGATGTTAAGCAATCGCCAGCTGTTCCGCCTGCATTTACTGCAAATGTAGGTAAGTGGTCATCAGTACCTCCACCAGCTCCAGCATTAAGTAATTTTGTTTTTACAAACGTACCAGTACCTGTTTGTATCCATACTGCTAAAGCATGTTTAGCTCCCGAATAACTAGGCGTGTGACTTAGCGGAGTAAATGAAAACGTAAGTGTACCATCAGTGTTTTGTGCCATTGCAGGCACAGTTATACAAGTTGCCAAAGCAATACTTGCAAGTGTAGTAGAAATTTTTGCCATAGTTGTTTTTATTTAGTTGTTAAAATTAATTTTTCAAAAGTAAATTAATATTTTAATTAGACTATAATTTTATTCTTATTTGTACTCATTACAATTAAAATTATTTATTTACGCTCCTGCATAAGTTGTTGCAAGAGTTTGTTTTGCGCATCTAATTTATTTGAAAGTTCTTGTAATTGTGTTTGTAGTGTAGTTATAGTTTTTTGTTGTTCTTGCACTACGTGTACAGTAGGCGCTATAAGGGCTTGGTAGTTCATACCTATTGTTGCGCCTTCTATACCACTGTCTTTTGTTACTATGCTAGGGAATAGTTTAGCCACTTCTTGGGCTATAAAACCGTATTGTGTACCGTTAAGTTCGGGCGTCTCTTTTTTAAGTAAATATGTTACGGGACGTAGTTGCATAAAGTTTGTAGTAATATCAGTATTCATAGTTACAATATCTTTTTTCAATCTAATATCCGAACGAGTGTTGTAAGCCCCAAAAAATGTAGATGAACCTACAATATCCCAGGTAGATAAACCACCACCCCAAGCATTAGGCCAATCGTTCATATAACTACCACCATCTCCAGCTGGAATAATAGCTCGGCTAGGGCCGTCGCTCCCTGCTCCAGTACCCGATGCAAAAGCATATTTAACAGGCCCTCTTAAATCTAATGTAGCTTGTGGATTTGTGTTACCTATACCTACACTATAAGTTCCTGCATCTACCGTAAATATTGGGGTAGGGTTACCTACTGTCATTACATTAAACTTATCGCTTACTGTAGGGCCACTACCTTGATTATCGCCTATGTATAAGTTCAAATTAGAAGCGTCGGATAGTATATTTTCTCGTTGAAAAAACATAGCATCGCTACTATTTCCTATATCAGTAAACATAAGTCTACGCCCTACAGCAGTTGCTGCCATCGCCTCTCCTATTTGCACATCGCCGTTTTCAATGGTTAATTTTTGAGCGGGAGAAGGTGTACCCACCCCCACATTACCATTATTAACTATAGAAACCATTTCAACACTTGATGAATTAAGAAATGAAGTTCTGCCAGTAATAGCGCCCTCGTGTTTGAACCAATATATATTATCCGCCCCACCATTGTAAGCGTAATCTAAGGTTGAACCAATTCTTGTATAACCAGCGCTTGTGTTAGGAAAAATATCTAATGTTGAAGCTGGTGCGCCTGTACCTATACCCACGCTTACATTACCAGTATTTACTGATAATACAGGGGTAACATTATTCGTAGCTTGTATGTTAAATTGGTCGTTTGCGACCGTTGCACCATAGTCGTCTCCTAAAACTAAGGTTAATTTAGATAAATTACTACCTACATTTTCTCGTTTAAAATAGATAGAGTCAGAATTATTAAATCCATTACTAAAAATTAATTTTCGTCCCTCACCTGTTGCAGGTAAAGCTTCTCCTAACTGAATATTTCCACCTTCAATAGTTAATTTTTGAGCAGGAGTAGTTGTACCAATACCTACACTACCCGCAAAGTAGCTTTTTTTAGAAGAGCCATCAGCATACAAAGCGTAATGATTAGTACTTGCCACGCTAGTACCAGTTCTAATATCATACGCATTAGTAATAGTTCCGTACAATCCAGCTCCATCAATACTTATACCAGTAGCTTCAGTCGTAACAGCACTTGCCATATTGGGAAATGTTTGCCCATAATTATGATGTCCATATTGCAACGATATTCCAGCTAATGTAGATAGTGTTCCGCCATCATCATCATTTATACTTGACGATACAATATTGTCATTTAGCCCTCTATAGTTTTGTACCCACATACCAACACTATATCCATTATCAGTAAGCCCTGAAGCCACTCGTTTTGTACTTAATATTTGGTTGTGGCGTACATAATCGGGCAATGTGGCTAATGGGTGGTAGGTGTATGACGATGAAAAAAATGCAGTGTTACCCGTTTTGTTTATATCACTTACTGATAAGTTTCTTAATATTTCTGTAAACGTACTATCTACTGTTATTCGTTTTATGTTGTTAGTTTTTATAATAAAAGATTGCGCATCGGTAGTACCTATAAAGTTGGTAGCAGAGTTTGTGCCACTGTTACCATTAGTAAGCCAACCTAAACTGTTGTTAGTATCTGTAATAGCGAGTAACTTGCTCCAAGGTTGAGCTGGGTTATTGTTTATTTTTCTAAACCATAAATCTTGGTCGTAGTGCCCTCCCGCTATTTGCAATGCCATGTTGTTAAGCGGATTAGCGTGGCGCGATTCTATTAAATGCCACCAAGTAGGTGCGCTTGGCGGATAGTTTACCACACTTACACCATCATTATCATAAAAACCCGATTGTGCCCCTGCACTTGTTGCTAAACCTGCATCTAAGCGTGTTTGTGTGCGTACATTACCATTACCAAAAAACAAATTGCCACTTAGTTGCACGTCGCCGTTTACATCAAGTGTTCGTGTAGGTGTGGCGGTTCCTATACCAACCATTCCATTATTTATAATGCGTAATGCTGGCGACGAACCAATTACGCCCATATCTATTCCGCTTGGGTTGGGTGCCATTGCTTCCGTATTAGTACTTCCAAATAAACTAATGTAACCCCCATTAACAGATGTTCCTGATTGTGGACCTAAGTACATATAATCAGTATTGTTCTTATACACTAATGCAGCATTAGTTGCGCTAAAACCATTGGTTAATAAAGTCTTGCCTGTTACTTCTAATTTTTCTGTTGGTGCAGTAGTACCTATACCTACATTACCAATGTTATCCACTATCATACGTTCAATGTTGTTGGTACGTATGCGTAGTGAAGTATTGTCAGCAGTACCTAAAAAATTAACGGCCGCATTAGTTCCTGTGTTTCCCTTTAATAACCACGCTTGGCTTTTTATGCTATCGCTAAGCGTAGTCATTATGTTTTGTCCGCCTATTTGCAAACTATCCATACTGCCCCAACCGCCTTGTAAATGGCTAACTTGCGAGTAGTTGGTTACACTACTATCTATTACCGCATTGTTTATGTTGGAGTAATTACTTATGGTACTATCACTCGTAAGATTATTAATAGTGGCATTATTTATTGTAGCTACGTTAGTAATGCTAGTATCAATGTTGGCTATGTTTATGTTGCTTATGTTGCTATTGCTTACGTTAGTATAACTACTATCTACTGTTAAATTATTTATAACCGCATTGTTTATAGTAGTGTAGTTTATAACACTACTATCAATGGTTATGTTGTTTACCACCGCATTGTTTATGGTAGTAAAATTAATGCTACTACTGTCCACGGTTAAATTGTTAATAGTTGCGTTGTTTATGGTGGTATAATTTATAACACTACTATCTATAGTTATGTTGTTTACTATGGCATTGTTTATTACCGCATAGTTGGTAACACTGCTATCTACCAACATATTATTAATAACGGTAGTAAATGTTACTCCACCCAAATAATTTTTTATCGCCTTGTTTATTACTGCCGTATCTATTCCTTTTTGGCAAAGATTTTTCCAGGCTACGCCGTTATAAAAATGATAACACGCA
>JBEBIC010000184.1:0-5649 GCA_040080595.1 Bacteroidia bacterium
AACTGAATTTATTAAGCACTCATATAAAATAAACACCACCAGAAATGTCCACTTGAACTAAACGTATCTAAAAAAACACCAGAAATGTCTATTACACCGCGTTTTAAGGGTGGTTAGTGGGTTAAGTTGGAAGTATGGGAGTTTGGTTTAAAAGTGGGGTGGGGAGTGTGTTTGGGGTGTTATTCGTAATGTATTTTGGCGGAGATAATAAACGCAATACGTCAGTTACTCTCCTATACTATCAATAAAAAAGCCGTAGTAAAAACTACGGCTTTTTTTATTATTGTTACGAATAGCAATAAAGCTATTCGTGTAAATTTCATATTAGTTTTCGGTAAGCATTTTTGCACGTGCTATATACTTGTCAGCATTACGTCCTTCGTTAGTTTCGGCGTAGTCGCTTTTTATAATTTCGTAGGTTTTTAGTGCGTTAGCATACTCTTTTTTGCCTTCGTAAGCTAAACCTGCTTTCATTAAATAAATAGGCGATGTAAATTTGTTTTTCTTTTTGTTAGCCGCTTTTAGGTACGAATCTATTGCGTCATCAGTCTTGCTTAATTCCATTTGCGCATCGCCTATAGCACCTATTGCAATAGGGCCAAGTATTTCGTCGCTTGAGTCAAAATCTTCTAACTGTGCTATTGCATCTTCAAATTTACCTTGCTTTAAGTAACTTACACCTAAATAATAGTGTGCTAAATTTGCCGATTTGGTAAAGCCATATTCTTCTATTACTTGTTCAAATCCAAGATTTACACCATCGCCTTTTATCGCTTTGTTTAAACTATCTTTTGCAAAATATTGTTCTGCCTGAAACATGTCTGCAGCAGCTTCAGCTTCCTTAGGCTCTGAGTAAAATTTTTGAAAAGCAAAATAACCTGCTATTATAGCTACTACTACACCTACTATTATTCCTAAACTTTTTTGGTTTTCTTCAATGTACATTTCTACTTTGTTGTAGCTTGTTTCCATTGTATCTAACATATCCGTTTCTGGTTTGGTAACTCCTGTTAATTCTTCTAATTTATTTTTAGCCATAATTATTGTTTGGTAAATTTTAATTGTTCTTTTTTAATATTTGAGGCGAAAATACATTTTATTTTAGTTTAAAAAAAATCGTATTTCAACAATCTCTCAACAAAATACAAGTATTTGCAACTTGTGTTAACTATTTACTGCGCAGGGCAATGTTTTCGCTTATTAGGCAACGAATATGACAAGCTAACGTGCGTAAAACCGTACCAATCATTCGTATCGGGGTTGCCTCGCAAATGTCCTACATTGGCAAAGGTTGAAGCCGTTGTACTTGGGTCGCTTAATGCTGCTGCAGCCACGCCTGTGTTGGCTTTTATTAGTTTCGGGTCTTTATAGGTACTGCTTACATCATCAATATAATCGGTATTGGTTTTACGAATAGAAAACTCCAACTGTACTGTCCATTTTTCTTGCAAACCTACTTTTATACCCATGCCCAATGGCATATTAAGCGCAATACGGTTATAGGGTTTACGGTAGTTAAGTAAGCCCTGCCCTTCGGTTGCCAAGGGTTGCAATGCTAACAACTCGTTGTTATATACTGCTTTTGGGTTAAAATAAAAAGCTCCTAAACCTATAAACGCATACGGACTAAATGCGTAATTACTTTCATCAACACGGTAGGGCCAAAAATTAAACTCTACCTGCTCCGACACTTCAAATACGTTGGATTGAAACGTTAAATTTCTATTGCGTAATGCTTCTAATTTATTATTTGCATCATTCGCTGTAACTTTTCCATATACAAAGTTGGTTCTAAAACTCCATCTGTAATCTCTATTCAACCTAAAATATGCCCCTACTGATGGCCGAGCACCCACCAACGGAATCATAGGGTTTATATCGCCAATATAGTAGGCTGCGCCCAAACTCAAACCAAACTCTTTGCCATAAAAACCTTTCATTACGGCTTGCGCACGCAGGTTGGCTGTAGTAGCAAAAAAAACAAGCACACATATATATGCTGCTTGTTTTAATAATTGTATTGGCTTTAAAGTCATACTATATGTTTTATAATTGGCTTATGAGTTAAGAACAATCTTAACTTTCATACCTGCTTTTAACCCATTATTGCTACGTATATTGTTCCATTTTTTTATTTCTTGTACAGTAGTACCTGGGTAGCGATTTGCTATACTCCACAAGGTATCGCCTTTGTGTACTTTATATACTACCGTTTTTGGTTTATTATTTGTTTCTTCTTTTTCGGTAGCTTTAGTTTCTTTCTTTTCTACAAGTTGTTTTTTAGTTTCTTTAGCCGAAGTTTTTACAACTTTTTTTACCTCCTCTTGCACCTCATCTTCTTCTACCGCAACCTCTTCTTTAGCATCAGCTTGTTTAGGTTCTCGCTCTAACATTTTAGCATCAACAAGTGCCACTTCGGTACTGTCTTTAGCGGCTTGTGGTTGGCTTGGATTCTTTTTGTGCTGTGCCAAATACACTGGTACTTTTACGTAATAGGTAATGCGTGTTCCAGCTTTAAGTTTGCCTCCTTTAGTTGCCTTTCGGTTCCATTCTTTAAGTTCGGCCACACTTACTCCATAGCGTTTTGCCAACGATTTTAAATTGTCGCCTTTCCGTACTTTATGCACGCGCCCCACTTCTTTATAAGTAAGCAATTTAGAAACTTCTTCTTGCTCTTCACGTATTTTTTCCTCTGGTGTTTTGTAATTGTAAATAGCTTGTTCGTTGTTTATAAATGCAGCTATTTTATTATGCGGTAATACTAAATCGCTCCCTTCTTCGGTAAACGGAATTATGTTTTGTTTGTATGATGGATTTAAGTAACGTAATTCTTCCGTAGATATACTTAACCCTTGCGATAATTGGCTAAAACTAACTTGTTGCGCCATTTTAACAGTTTCTATCTGAAAAAATTCAGGCCCTGGTATTATTGGATATAAGTTATGCTCAGCCGAATAGTTCATTACATAAGTAGCTGCAATAAAACCTGGTACATAACCTTGTGTTTCTACAGGCAAAAACGGACGTATTTCCCAGTAGGTACGCTTCCCTCCCGATTTGCGTATAGCTCTGTTTACAGTACCTGGCCCAGCGTTATAGGCGGCTAATACCAATTGCCAATCGCCAAACATATTGTGTAAATACTTAAAATACTTGCACGCTGCTTCTGTTGCTTTTACGGGGTCTCTACGCTCATCTACATACGATGTTACGTCTAAGTTAAACATTTTGCCTGTACCGTACATAAACTGCCACAAGCCTGTAGCACCGCAGTGCGACTGTGCCATAGGATTTAATGCCGATTCTATTACGGCCAAGTTTTTTAATTCTAATGGTAAGTTGTATTTATCTAATGCTTGTTCAAACAATGGGAAATACATTTTAGATAGGCCCAACAAGCGAGATACTTGCGAACGACGACGGAACATATACATATCTATATACGGGCGTACCGATGGGTGATAATCTAAATGAATGGGAGATGCCGCATCTAATTTTGCTAAACGAGCTTCATATACCAAATCATCAAACGTGGGTACTTCGTCAGGACGATAGTTGTATATATTTAACTTTGCAATATCAGGCGTAGCGCTGGTTTCCCACAATTTTAAATATTTAAGACTGTCCAATGCTGCAACAATAGGATCGTCGTTTTTAAACACAAAAGTAGTGTCGCTGTATTTATATTTTTTCGCAGGAGGATTTACTGCAAACGTATTTACTGCCAATAGCAGAATTAAAACGAGGGTGTTTATAAGAGTTTTCATTGTATGTATGAGGTTTTTAATTATGCTATAAACTGCTGTTTTATTACTAAAACAACATCTTACAACATAATGATTATGTAGTTAAAACGATTATTTACTGATTTTAGTGTATTAAAACACAAATATCATATTATCGTCCTACATTTTTCGTACCAACAGCAATAGTTTATTAACTAATTATTGTTTATTGCGCTTATTTGGTGCGTAAATGCTAACAATTCGGTTTCGGCAAATGCTTTACCCATTAGTTGTATGCTCATAGGCATTTTATTGGTATGCACACCACACGGAATGGCTATAGCTGGTAAGCCCACCAAATTTGCCAATACGGTATAAATATCTTCCAAGTACATTGCTATTGGGTCTTTTTTTGCTCCAAATGTAAATGCTGTGCTTGGTGTTGTGGGCGTAAGTATAAAATCGTTGGTGGCTAATATGGCGTCAATTTCGTTTTTTAATACACGACGAACACGTTGTGCTTTGGCGTAATACGCATCGTAGTAGCCTGCGCTTAGTACAAATGTGCCTAACATTATTCTACGTTTTACTTCAGTACCAAAACCTTCGCTGCGAGATTTTATATAGGTAGTTTCTAAGTCGGTAGCATTGGGGCTACGGTAGCCAAAATGCACGCCATCATAACGCGACAAATTGCTCGAAGCCTCAGCGGTAGTAAGCACATAGTAAGCGGGTACTAAATAATCTATATTAGGAAAATCAACATAATTAATGGTATGCCCTGCGTTAGTTAAGTCTTGTAGTTTGTTTATAATTGCTGTTTTTACTTCTGGGTCAAGCGCTGGGTGCTCTACACTGGTGCGCAGTACAGCAATATTTTTTTTAGTGTTTGATGTTAAGTTTTGGGTGTAATTAGGTACTGGTGTTTTTGCTAATGTGGCATCAAAGGCATCTGCGCCAGCAATAACTTGTAGTACACGTGCGCAATCTTCTACGTTATGCGCAAGTGGGCCTATTTGGTCGAACGATGATGCGTAAGCAATAGCGCCATAACGACTAACTAAACCATACGTAGGTTTAAGCCCAACTATACCACAAAATGCAGCAGGTTGGCGTATGCTTCCACCTGTGTCTGTTCCTAATGCTACTAAGCACATATTAGCAGCAACAGCAGCGGCCGAACCTCCCGATGAGCCACCTGGTACACGTGTAATATCCAACGGATTAAGTACATTGCCCATTGCTGAATTTTCGTTAGAACCACCCATTGCAAATTCATCACAATTTAAACGTCCAATAATAATAGCATCTTGCGCAAGCATACGTTCTACAACGGTTGCAGAGTATATACTGGTATAATTAGCTAATATTTTAGAGCTTGCCGATACCTTATGGTTTTTATATACAATATTATCTTTTATACCTACCACAACACCAGCAAGTGTTCCTAGTTGCTCTCCATTGGCTATTTTAACATCAATAGCTTGTGCAGCTTGTAGCGCATCAGTTTCAAATACTTCAAGGTACGCATTAATGGTTGCATTATGCGTTTTGATAGTATCCAAATACTGTTGAACAATAGTTACACAAGAAATAGTTTTTTGTTGGAGCAATAAATTTTGCATCTCAGCAATAGATTGGAAGTGTTTCACGTAAGCGAGCGATAAGATATTAAATAAAAAAGAAGTACAGCTTTATAACTTAGTTGTTAGAAACCTCGTTGCTATCGTTGGTAGTGCCTTTGGAAGCGTCTTTAAATTCTTTAACGCCTTTGCCTAAGCCTTTCATTAATTCGGGGATTTTTTTTCCTCCAAACATTAATAATACGATGCACGCAATTAATATAATTTCGGGAGTGCCTAAGCCTAATAAAAGTACTGATGTAAGTATGCTCATAATTGTTGTTTTTAGTTTTAAATATATA
>JBEBIC010000185.1:0-5575 GCA_040080595.1 Bacteroidia bacterium
GTTTAAGAAGTATTATTTATTTACCACTATTGTTGCATTCGCAACGGCTATGTGAGTAGTGTTAAATAAGGTAATAATGTAATTACCATTAGTTAATGTAGAGGTATCAATTGTGTTATTATTAATTGTTAATTGAGCAATTTCTCTACCTGTAATATCAGTTACTTTAGCTGTGGTTAAAACGGCATCGGTACTCATGTATATAATCCCAGATGTTGGGTTAGGATACATTTTTAAACTTACATTATTTACCAATACTTTTATTCCTATTGCTTTTAACGAAGAGTGGTGCTTTTGCCATTCTACTATTTTTGCAGTGTCGCCTGCTGTATTAGTAATAACATTTACTACTGGCAAATAACTTTCTTTAGTCCAAAACTCATAACCATAGGTTTTAATAGTACTATCGTTTTTTAAATTTGGATTTATGTTAGCTAAAACTGAATTGGGTACAGTAGTAAACACGGTTGGCCAAAATACATTGCCTGGTCTTCCTTTTGCCTCAATGTGCATTTTGTTTTGGCTATATGTTTTTAAACGCAATACGGTTAAGTTAGTGTCTTGTGGCGTTTTTAATTTACCAACGGCGTCAGCTACATAATTATGTTTGGTAGTTATTATTATTCTAATTGTATCAATAATAGCAGCTAATGTACCCGCTCCGTTTATTGTATTTATATCCATATTTATTACCTGTACCGAACTGTCTAACAAGTTAGTATTGTACATACTATTTAATGTTAATGGAAAATTATACAGTGTAAGCAAAGGCTCGTTAGTGGTTTTAAAATACATACCAGTAAGTCCTAATGGGTCTTTAAAAACACTGGCTTTATTAACTAATGCGCTTAATGTTTTATCCATATAACTAAACGAAGTATCAGCACCTCGTATTGTTTCCCAAGCGTAATTGGTTATTATACTGTACTGTGGGTAAGTAGTATTGGCAGGTAGTTTGGCTTGTGTAGTTCTACTATTTAACATTTGTGCAGTACTAAAATCCCACACTTTATCTACACCTGCTGTACCCAAAACTATTGCATTGGTATTGGGCATAGAATCTGTATAAATAGTTACTGTGCTATCTAAGGGTATTAAATCGGTATTTTGTATTACTATTTGCGCTTGCGCTAAAGTTACGGTAGTTACCGTTATTAATGAGAGTAAAGTTTTTTTCATGTAATTTGTTTTGGAATTAAAATGTATTAAATAGTAGTATCAAAAATAATAAAAATAACGGACTAGCTTAGCGCTATTATTGGCAATTTACACCACTAAATTACCTATTAGTAATTCCAAACTCTTTGGCAGTTTGATAAGTAGAGTGAAATAATTTGTTTACTCCATATATGCCAGTGCTTCCGCCCTCGTTATACGCATTACCAGGTTGTATTACTAACTGATGACCTAAGTGATTAACTTCGTATAGCGTTATTATACTTTCGCCATTACTATTGTGGTATTGCTTACGGGTAATATCATTTATATTCATAAATGAAGTTTCAATTTTATCGGCCGTGGTATCTATGTTGTGTACACCTGCCCATTGATTTACTATAATTTTAGCATTTTTATTATTCACTACAGGGTCTTGTAACCCTTGGTAAATAATAACTTTGGGGTACTTGCCTGTATAGGTTGGGTTTTGATTTAACACTTTGTTAGTTAATTCTTGTGCAGTCATTTTACTTGTACCCAACATTACCCCAGCTGCGCTTATAGGGTTCTCGGCAATTTTATATGCAGCACCTGCAAATATAGCTCCGTTGTTTATTAGTTGTGGGTGTGTAGCCATCATTACTACACTCATTAATGCTCCTGCCGAAAGCCCTGTTACAAATATTTTAGTAGTGTCTATGTTGTATTGTGCGCAGGCATATTGTATCATTTGATATATAGACTCGCACTCGCCTTTACCCTTATTTATATCATTACTATTAAACCAATTAAAACACAAATTAGGGTTATTAATAAATTTTTGTTGCGGATATATTACTACAAAATTATTGGAGTCGGCAAGTTTATTCCAACCCGTTAGTTCGGCCATATTGCTTGCCGATTGTGTGCAGCCGTGCATGGCTATTACCAATGGTTTGGGAGCATTAATTTTTGTTGGAGTGTAATGCACATACATTTTTAAATTACCAGGATTAGCACCAAAGTTTTTAATTTCGGTTAATTCAGTAGATTGTTGTGCATTACAACTTGTTACAAATACAAGCAGTATAATTGGCAATACTAAAATAGTTTTCATAGGTATTAACTTGCTTTTATTTTAGCTAACTCATCGTTTACAAAGCCCGCCAATTCATTAATCCAAGCACTTGAGAAATTAAATTCAATGCCTGCCGTAGCATATATTTCGGGTATTGATTTGGTATAACCCAATGCTAATGCCGCTTTATAATTAGCTATACATTGTGCTGGATTTTGCTTGTACTGTCGCCACATAGCTATTGCACCTAACTGTGCCATACCATATTCAATGTAGTAAAATGGTACTTCGTATAGGTGTAATTGTTTTTGCCACGCATTTTGTTTGTAGCTTAATTTTTGTGCAACGGTGGTAGTTCCCTCTTGCGCTGCGTATTCTATTTTAGAAGTATTAAACTCTTCAAACACTTGTATCCATTGGGCTGTACGCTCCTCCAATGTATGTGTTGGGTGAGTATATATCCAATGTTGAAATTTATCAATAGTGCATACCCATGTAAGTGTTTGTAAGCACGATTGTAGTTGCTCTATTTTTAAACGTTTAAGTTGGTCTTTATCAGCCACAAATGTTTCTATGTGTTCCATAGCAATCAACTCCATACTCATACTTGCTAACTCGGCAACTTCGCTGGGTATGTTTTTAAAATCTACTAACTCTAAACCTGCACTAAGTATAGAGTGTATGGCGTGTCCGCCCTCGTGTACCATGGTTTCTACATCGCGCATAGTACCTACGGCATTCATAAATATAAACGGAATATTACTTTCGTATAACGGATAGTTATATCCGCCTGGAGCTTTGCCCTTGCGAGACTCTACATCTAAGTACTTTAAGTCGCGCATTATGGTTATAAACTCGGCAAACTGCGGGTCTATTTTATTAAAGCACGCAATGGTTTTGTTTACTAAATCTTCGCCTGTGGTAAATGGTTTTGGAGGTGTTGCCCCTTGTGTATCTACGTCCATATCCCACGGTTGTAGGCTAGTGTAGCCCAACTCCGCTTTGCGTTCTACATCAAACTGTTCTACTATAGGTTTTATGTATTTGGCTACACTTGCATGCATTTCTTCTACGTCTTTTAAGTTGTAATCAAACCTATTTAATTCGTCAAATTTATAATCACGATAGTTAGCGTAACCTGCGTTTTGCGCCACGTTGTGGCGCAGGCTTATAAGCTGTGTGTATAATTCGTCGAGCGTTGTTTTATCTTGCAAGCGACGTATGTTTACTGCATTGTATATAGCCTCACGCAAAGCACGATTGGTATTTTTAAAATAGGTAGCGGCTTGTTGCAAGGTAAGTTCTTTGCCCTCGTGCTCAATACTCATTTGCGAGGTTATGTTACCATAATTGTTTTGCAAGGTTTGTATTTGTGCATGTAGCGGTATATTTTCTTCTCTAAATAATTGTATTGCCATAGCCGTACTACGCAGTAGTATTGCGTACTTCTCAGGCGACAATTCTTTTAAAAACGGACTTTGTGTAAGTTTAATATTAAACCCATTATTGTAAGGCGCTATAAGTGGGTCTATTTCATTTACAAAATAATTAAATGCTTCCGAAAGTGCTTCGTTAGTAGCATCGCAGGTCATGCGTATATATAACCAGCCTGTGTGCTCTTGTACAAAACATTCTAACTCGCTGCGGTCGGCCATCCATTTTTGCAAGTCCGTAACCGATGTTAATGTACGGTTTTGTAACTCGTCGTAAAATGGTTGTATATCGTTAAATGTAGCGCAATTAACTGTTTGGGGTAAGTAAGCACGAGGTATAGAAAGTTGTGTAGTCATGGTGTAGTTTGGTTTTAAATTATTTACTGTGAAATTAGTTGTTTTTTTTAGATTTTATTGTAGTTGATTTACTCACATTTTAGTGCTAATAACAATTGTACTAAAGCGTTTAAAAACAAACTAAACCAACTATTTTTAACCCTATGCGAAAAAAAATTATTGCCGCCAATTGGAAAATGAATTTGCACGTAGCTCAAGCAGGTGAGTTACTTGCACAACTGGCTACTATACCTACCCTTGCTACTACTCAAGTAATAGTTGCGCCTGCTTATGTGTATTTGGCACAAAGTATTAATCAGTTATCGCACAGCGCTATACACGTAGCTGCGCAAGATGTATCTGCACATACTAACGGAGCATATACAGGCGAAGTAAGTGCAAGTATGCTTAGTGAGTTAGGCGTGCGGTACAGTATTGTAGGGCATTCGGAGCGTAGGCAATATCACCACGAAGACAATGAACTATTACTCAACAAAATAAATAGATGCTTGGAACACAACATTACTATTCTGTTTTGTGTAGGCGAACAGCTAGTGCAACGCAATAGTAACACGCATTTTGCTATTATAAAAGCACAACTTACACATACCATTTTTAAATTAAGCGAAGCAGAATTTGCCAACGTAATAATAGCTTACGAGCCTGTATGGGCTATTGGCACTGGTGTTACAGCCACTACCCAGCAAGCGCAAGAAATGCACGCATACATTCGTAGTTTAATAGTTGAGCGTTATAACGATACTATAGCACAACACACACATATACTTTATGGTGGTAGTTGCAATGCTACCAATGCCGCCGAACTGTTTGCCTGCGCAGATATTGATGGTGGATTGATAGGTGGAGCATCACTCAAAATAGAAGATTTTACTACTATAATTAAATCAGTGTAAACAGTTATTATCACTTACACTACAACAATTACACAATGAATACCAACAAAACGTTTTTATTATTTTTCGTACTCAGCTTTTTAATTTATGCTTGCGTGCCTCGTTCCAAAAAACTACCCAATAATGTGGTAACGCTTGGTACGCCAGATAAAGCAAAGGATAAACATAAAAAACATGCTATAGAAAATAGTATAGCTATACCTATATTTAATACCGATTGGAAAAATGCACATCATAAAAAAACATGGGCAGACTCTGTATTTACAACGCTTACACTCGAACAAAAAATAGGACAACTATTTATGGTAGCCGCATTTAGCAATAAAGATGCTGCGCACAAAGCTGAAATAACCGACTTAGTAAGCAACTATCACATAGGCGGTTTAATATGGATGCAAGGTGGTCCTGTGCGTCAAGCGCAATTATGCAACTACTACCAATCCATTGCTAAAGTACCTTTGCTAAATAGTATAGATGGCGAATGGGGACTAGCTATGCGCCTTGATAGTACTACAAAATTTCCAAAACAAATGACTTTAGGCGCATTGCAAAACGATTCGCTTATATACAGTATGGGACAAGAAATAGCCCGCCAATGCAAGCGTATAGGGCTTCAGCTTAATTTTGCTCCTGTAGTAGATATTAATAATAATCCTAAAAATCCTGTAATAAGCAAC
>JBEBIC010000473.1:0-1123 GCA_040080595.1 Bacteroidia bacterium
CGCAAGAACCACTATTGCAAGTTAAAAATTTAAAAGTAGAATACATTACCAAGCGCAATATATTAGGTAAACCTACAGCAAAATATACTGCCGTAAAAGATGTTTCGTTTGATGTTTTTCCTGGCGAAACATTGGGCTTAGTGGGCGAGTCGGGCTGTGGTAAAACTACATTGGGCAGAGCCATACTAAAATTGATACAACCCACTGCAGGGCAAATACTCTTTGAAGGTAAAGATATTGCAAGCCTTGATGCTAAAGCCCTACAGGCTATACGCAAAGATATTCAAATAATATTTCAAGACCCTTACTCGTCGCTTAATCCACGCCTTACTATTGGCGAAGCACTTATGGAACCTATGCGTGTGCACCATATTTTTAATACCGATGAAGAGCGCAAGCAACGTGTGTATCAACTATTAAAACGAGTAAATATGCTGGAGTCGCACTTTAACCGCTATCCGCACGAGTTTAGTGGCGGGCAACGCCAACGTATTTGTATAGCACGTGCGCTGGTGCTTAACCCTAAGTTTATTATTTGTGATGAAAGCGTAAGTGCCTTAGATGTATCTGTACAGGCGCAAGTGCTTAATTTGTTAAATGAACTAAAGGACGAATTTAAACTTTCGTACATATTTATATCGCACAATTTAAGTGTAGTAAAATTTATGAGCGACCGTATGATAGTAATGAATGCAGGCGAAATAGAGGAATTGGGCACACCCGATGTTATTTACAACAATCCAAAATCTGCCTACACACAACGCCTAATAAACGCATTGCCCAAAGGCGAACTAAGCGACATACAACGTGCAGTACAACGTAGAAAAGAAACAAGTTTAATTACGAATTAAAAATTACGAATCACGTTTTAAATCCAAATATAAACTCAGCACAAACTCATAATTTACAACTAAAAAACACAGTGGCAAAGTTTACCCTAGACATAGAAGAAGAAATTGATTTTAATTTCATAGCCATAGCAAGTCATGCCAAAATGTACAAGCTGTGTTGGGCGTTAAATGCCCATTTGGGCTTTGAGTTTGTAAAGCACGATGATTTTATTATTAAAGAATCGTTTTCTAATTTTAGGCATTTTTCCAGCTATAAATTTTACCAAACTAAT
>JBEBIC010000474.1:0-1117 GCA_040080595.1 Bacteroidia bacterium
TTATTTTTATTTTGGTGCGCCCAGTTGTGTACCTGCTACTGCATTTGAAACTGCTGGAGCAACCATCAATAGTGCTGATATACACGCTATGCTACAGTGGGAGGGCATTTATTATTTGTCGGAAATGATGAACTACCCAGGCGTATTGTACGCTGACGAAGAGGTTATGCGCAAAATAGCGAGTGCCAAACAACTCGGTAAACCTATTGACGGGCACTTGCCTGGTATAATGGGCAACGACGCCATTACTTACATAAACGCTGGTATAAGTACCGACCACGAATGTTTTACCTACGCTGAAGCGCTACACAAAATACAACATGGTATGAAGGTGCTAATACGTGAAGGTAGTGCTGCTAAAAATTTTGATGCGCTTATTCCCTTGTTAGATGAATATCCGCACATGATAATGTTTTGTAGTGATGATAAGCACCCCAACGAATTAATGCGCGGACACTTAAACGAAATAGCCGCACGTGCCGTAGGGTATGGTTGCAATGTAATGAATGTACTGCGTGCACTTACACACAACGTTAAGCAACATTATAACTTACCCCATGGCATGTTGCAAGTGGGCGATAGTGCCGATTTTATTACCGTGGATAATCTTACTAATTTTAATGTAAGTAGTACATTTATAAAAGGTACTAAAGTAGCCCATGATGGTAAAGCACTATTTACAACCGTAAAAGAAAAAGAAATTAATCAATTTAATATTGATGCTATTACTATTGATGCTATTAAACTAAACATAACTACTGACACTCGTGTAAATGTAATAGTACCACAAGACGGACAGCTTGTAACTACTGCAACACAAGCCACAATACACGCTGCCACACAAAACAATGTGGAGGAAGATGTACTTAAAATAGTAGTAGTAAACCGTTACAATCAAGCGCCTCCAGCTATAGCTTATATAAAAAACATTGGGCTTAAAACAGCAGCAATAGCAAGTACTGTAGCACACGATAGCCACAACATAGTAGCGTGCGGTAGTAGCGACGAATTTATTTTACAAGCTATAAATGAACTCATACGTTGTAAGGGCGGTATTAGTTACGCTGACGCAAACGGTGTAAAATCGTTAGCCTTGCCTGTAGGCGGGCTAATGAGT
>JBEBIC010000475.1:0-1109 GCA_040080595.1 Bacteroidia bacterium
TAAATATCCAATAGTTTCTATTTTAGAAATTCAACAAATGGAAGACCTAAATAATGTAGAATTAACAAAAAATCATTTTCCATTTATAGAATTTGCTTTTTTAAAACCTCAAATAAACAATTAAAACACGCAGCCCACGACCTCAATCGTGGGCTGTTGTTTTGGCACACTATTTGAAATTGAGTTGCGTTAATTAAAAAACTCAAAAAAAACGTATGGCTATACCTCTACTTTAACTCAATTAATTTCATCAACTAACAATTTAAAAATCGTATTAAAATGAAAAAGTTATCGTACGTACTTGCTACCACTGCCCTAAGCACAGGCGTAGCGTTTTCGGTGGTTAAATTTACAACACCACAGTATTCATCATCATTACAAGCATCTCAAAACGCACCTGTTTATACCACAAGTATGAATAGCGGTGGTGCTTCGGGGGTAGATTTTACGCAAGCTGCAGAGCAATCGGTAAATGCGGTAGTACATATTCAAACAAAAGCAAAACGCCAAAACATTGGTAATGACCCGTTTGAAAGTTTCTTTTTTGGAAACCCCTATCAACGCAGTCAGCCACAAATAGAAGAGTCATCGGGCTCAGGGGTTATTATTAGTAGCGATGGATATATTGCAACTAATAATCACGTAGTAGAAGGTAGCGATGAAATAGAAGTGGTACTTAACAACCGTAAGTCGTACACCGCCACAGTAGTAGGTACGGACCCTTCAACCGATTTGGCTTTATTAAAAATAAAAGATACTGAATTACCTTACTTACTCTATGGCAATTCGGACGAGGTGCGCTTAGGCGAATGGGTGCTTGCGGTAGGTAATCCGTTTAACCTTACATCAACCGTAACTGCTGGTATTGTTAGTGCTAAGGGGCGCAACATAAATATTATTGGTAGCAACCAAAACAAAAAAATATTTCCAATAGAATCATTTATCCAAACTGATGCCGCTGTAAACCCTGGTAACAGTGGTGGTGCGTTGGTAGATACTAAAGGCAAGCTAATAGGTATAAATACAGCTATAGCATCAACCACGGGTTCGTTTGCAGGTTATTCGTTTGCAGTACCTGTAAATATTGTAAAAAAAGTAATGGACGATTT
>JBEBIC010000019.1:0-22837 GCA_040080595.1 Bacteroidia bacterium
AAACAATTGCTCCCCTGTAACGCTATTATATGCTGAAAAATAAGGTATTCCTTTTCTTTTAATATGTGTTTTTCTAGCCAAATTTTGCTCCATTATAACTACATAACCTAAGTTTACTAAATATAGTTTGTTGTTACGTAATGTTAGCTGAGATTGAGAAGTAAACTTAGGACTAATTGCGGTACTCCACACAGGGTTACTATCATTTTGAGTAAAATAGTTTATGTTTTTTTGTGACGTTATATATATGTTTGTGATGCTATCTCTACCTTTGTTAAGAATAATATTAGAAAATAAACCTAACTTATTTAGCAACGCACTTTCGTTAGTTAATTTATAATCCCAACCTTTTCCTGTATTTATATTCATCAAATAAATGCCTGAAGCGCTTAGTAACATTAAAGAATCGTTAATGTTATACTGCTGAAAATAATCATTAAAAATTTCTATTTTTTTTGTCCAAATAACTTCGCCATTAGTCAAGTTTACTCCTTTAATTTCGCCATCGTAATACGCCATTGATAAGCCTATTGCGTTTTTTTTATGAATACGATTAACAATTTGGTCTTTTTCCCATTTCTTTTTTCCTGAACTGGGTTCAATCCGCAATGTTTTAAAATACGAACGTAGCAGTATAACAGAATCTTTCTGTAATAGCGTTTCGTAGAGGTAATTAAACTGTTTATTCCAGTTTGTTTTTTGATTAGATAAGTTGTAATAAATTAATTCTCCCTTAACCTCTTTTTTACCAAATCGGGTTTGTACTGTAGCGGAATGTAAAGTGGTGTCTATGTAATATTTTTCAATAGGACTGTTAAATTCATACGTATTTAATCGTATTAATTCACTTCTGTTTTCAAAACTCCCCACAACATTACTCACTACAACCTTACCATCAGTTTTTTGTGCTAATGCAATGGTAGTGTGTAGTAAAATAAAAAGACAGAAATAATATTTTGAACTTTGTAATATCATTGAAAACATATAGTATTATGGTCGTTTGCTTGGGTTTTGTTTGTTATTAAAGCAAGCTCGAATACTAACCGTACGTTCATTTTCATTAATTGTAAAATAAAGTAAGTAGGGGAATTTACTAATTTTTATAGCTCTAATATTTTTATAGCGAACTTCAAAAAACGGATTTGTTTCTAAAATTTTATACGCATATTTTAACATTCGTATAAACGTAAGAGAAGCGTTGCTACTATACAATGCGTAGTAATCTATTGTATCTTCTATTTCTGCTTGTGCACGAGGAGAAATAATTAACTTATACTCCATACTTTTGGTTTAACTTGTTGAGAGATGCTTCAGCAGTTATGTAAGTGGTTTGGTCTTCTTGTAAACGCTCGTCTAATGTGGCTTTCATAGCTACGCTTAATTCAAAATCATCAATATCTTCCTCTACTATAATAGTAATTGGTTTTGATTTAAACGCTGCTTTAATAGCATCTATTATATCCACGTTAGCATCTTGTGCCGAGTTTAAATGATAGGTAGTGTACATGGCTTAGTTGTGTTAATGAGTTATATACCTCAAATATACTTAATAAATAAGTTATTTTCTCTACTCCTGCGCTCTCTTTTTAACCATAGTTAAAATAGTAGCAATAGCAACGGTTTCGTCAGTTTCGTCGTACACATCTACTAACCATTTTACTATACCTTTGGCTATATCGTCGTCCGATTTTTTTTCTTGATCCACTTTTTCCTTACACGTAAAACGTACGCCAATAGTAGCTCCTGGGTAAACAGGTTTTACAAAACGGCATTCGTCCAAACCATAATTTAATAATACTGGTCCTTTTTTAGCATCAACAAACAAGCCCGCAGCCTTGCTTAGTATAAAATAGCCATGCGCTACACGCCCTGTAAATATGGTGCCTTCGAGCGATGTGGCGTCCATGTGTGCATAAAAATTGTCGCCACTTACGTTGGCAAAATTAGTTATATCGCTTTCGGTTACGGTATGCTTAGCGGTAAGCAAACTTTCGCCTACTTGTAAGTCTTCAAAGTAACGTTTAAACGGATGCACATCGGTTTCAATAGTAGCTGCACCGTACTGATATTGCTGTGTAATAGCAGTAATAGTACTTGGCGAACCTTGTAGTGCGGTACGTTGCATATAGTGCATTACACCACGCATACCGCCCATTTCCTCGCCTCCGCCAGCTCTACCTGGTCCACCATGCACAAGCATAGGTAGTGGCGAACCATGCCCTGTACTTTCTTTGGCACACTCGTTATTGAGTATTAAAATACGTCCATTCATACAAGCTGCTTCTACTACAAATTCTCTCGCAATAGTATTGTTACCAGTAGTAATAGAAGTTACTAACGAGCCTTTGCCTAGTTTTACTAACTCGGCAGCTTCATCTGTTGTAGTGTAAGGCATAAGGGTACTTACAGGCCCAAAAGCTTCTATGTTGTGGCAATCGGTTTGTGTAAACGGTGTTGAGTTACTAAATAATATAGGAGAGAAAAACGCACCTTCTCCTTTGTTTGCGCCTAGTACATCAAGGTTATCTAAGCTGCCAAATACTATATTTTGTGTTTTGTTAAGTTCAGCTACTTTATCTTTTACTTCCTCCACTTGGCTAAAACCTGCTAATGCGCCCATGCGCACGCCTTCTGTTTGTGGGTTGCCCATAACTACGCCTCCTAAGCGTTTACCTAAGGCTATTTGCACGTCTTCTATGCAGTTTTCAGGTACTATCAATCGGCGCACAGCAGTACATTTTTGTCCTGCTTTTATGGTCATTTCTTTAGTAGCTTCTTTTATAAATAAATCAAACTCTACAGTGCCAGGTATAGCATCAAGCCCTAATACCATAGCGTTTAGCGAATCGGCCTCTAAGTTAAATGGTACACTCTCGGCTAATATTTGTGGGTGCGCTTTAAGCATTTTGCCTGTATGCGCACTTCCTGTAAACGTTACTACGTCTTGGTTGCACACAGTGTCTAATATTCCGTTGGCACTACCGCATATCAATTGTAACGACCCTTCGGGCAGTATGCCACTCGCTATAATATCTTTGGTAACTAACTCTGTTAAAAAACTTGTAATGGTTGCAGGCTTAACAACGGCGGGCATTCCAGCCAATAAGTTTACAGCTATTTTTTCAAGCATTCCCCATACTGGAAAGTTAAATGCGTTAATGTGTATAGCCACGCCTTGCTTGGGTGTACATATATGTTGCCCTATAAATGTACCGTTTTTGCTCGATTTTATAGCATCACCATCTACATGATACGGCAAATCAGGAAATTGACGGCGCAACGATGCGTAACTAAATAAGTTGCCAATTCCACCCTCAATATCTATCCAACTATCTGCACGAGTTGCGCCAGTAGCGTACGATAGCGCATAATACGTTTCTTTACGTTCTTGTAAATATAATGCTAAGGCTTTAAGCATTCGTCCACGCTCCTGGAAAGTCATTTTGCGCAATTTATGTCCGCCTATGGTACGCCCGTAGTTAAGTACGTCTTCAAAATTTATTCCTTTGCTTGTAGCCTCCGCTACTACTGCGCCAGTTATGGCGTGGTGTAATTGTTGTCCTGCTCCCTCGCCTGCTGTCCAAGCGCCTAATACGTAGTTATGTAGTTTATTCATTTTGTATTTTGTATTGTATTATGTATGTTGTTATTACTTTATTATGTATTTTGTAAGACTTGATGTGGTGGTAATTTGCGATGGATATACTTTAGCTTCGTTTAGTAATCAATTGATACCTCCTGTTTTTTAGTTGTGCAAATATAACACATAAGTACTTGTAATTATTTTATGTGTTTAAAATTTTGATGTTAGGGTTTATACCAACTTAGATTCAAGTCATAAATGCAACATTATGCAACATTTTTAAATAAACTGTTTTAAGGGTTACTGTTATTCGTTACTTATTCATCGTCCACGGTTTAAACCATGAGCGATGTGGTGTTTGCAGGTTAATGTTAGCATGTTTTAACCATTTAAAGCACTCTATTTTTTAGGTTCAAATCAGTTGTAAGATGTTGCTTTTCAAGGTTTTGAATACTTTTAGCTAGACGCTTAATGGTAGCCTTAGAAGGGTTTTTGTCGCATAGCCGACAATAGTAAATTATTTTAACAAATATTCATAATAATCAAAACCAATACTACCATTTCATCGTATATTTGAATTAAGACGCATAACAGGGTGTTATGTTGTTAAAATTAATAATAAACCTAATAAATTAAATGTTTATGGTAAATTTATCCAAAACCAAAACACCACTAATCAAATCGGTTTTAGCAGCATGTGCGCTAAACTTATTTAGTGGGTTTGCCCAAGCATCGAGCCACAGAGAAGCTCCGATGATTGCAAACGACCCATTGGCCGACAATACAGACTTGTATGCCTTTAGGAGTCCAGATGACCCAAACAAAGTTACTCTTATTGCAGCGTATATACCTGCTGAGATTGCTTTTGGAGGGCCTAATTACCATTCGTTCGGCGAGAATATCCGTTACGAAGTACACGTAGATAACAATGCGGCTATTGTAGGCGACGAAATTACCTATCGTTTTACGTTTACAAAAGTAAACCAAGATCCTACTACGTTTTTTAACATTAGACTTGGACAGCAAAATTTAAAAACCACTTACACTTGCGAAAAAAGCACTGATGGTGGTATTAATTTTACCACCATTATAGCTAATGGTATAGTTCCTCCACCTAACATTGGTGCACGCTCTATCGAAAATCCTACGGTAGGTTTAGGTACAACTTACGAGTCGCTTATAACAAGTAGTATTGCTACAGCATCAAGTGGCGAAACTGTGTATTGTGGCCCTGCCGACGACCCATTTTTTGTGGACTTAGGTGGTATTTTTGATTTGGGAGATTCTCCACGTCAGGGAGGTGCTAAAGTACGCGATGGTCTTGCTTCATTTAACACACACGTTATTTGTATTCAAGTTCCTATAAATATGTTACAAAAAAACGGTATGCCTGTAAGTGCTGCTGCTAATATATTAGATGCTGATTTTGTAATAGGAGTATGGGCTTCGGCTTCGCGCCCTGCTACACAAACGTTAGTAGCTAATGGTGGCGCTCCTACTAACGCAGGTGCTTGGGTACAAGTATCACGCTTAGGTATGCCACTTACTAACGAAGCAGTTATTCCTATTGGTAACAAAGATAAATGGAATGCTATGACTCCTTACATGGACTTAGATTCATTAGCTGTATTTGGTAATTATTTCTACAATCCAGAATTAGCGTTATACATGGACGACTCTCAGTTTGGAGGTGCAGTGCCTGCTATGGCTGGTTTACGTGTGCAAGCTAATTCGTTAGGAGCATATAATTTTCGCAACGGTGGAGATGGTTTAAATGGTTTAGTGGGTAATCCTGCGCTGGTAGGTACAGCGCTTGACCCTGCTATATTTGGAACATTATTATTACCAGGTGCAGGTAAACCGCGCTCGGTAGATTTATGGCCAATATTCCACACTGGTGTTCCTAACATGGCTCCATACCAATTAGCTACAGGCAAAGCTGGAAACCCACTTGCTGCGGGTAAACCATTCATCAATAACTTTTTGCCAAATGGTGGCGATATGTTACGTTTGAATATGGCCGTGCCAGTTACGCCACGTAACGACCCTGCATTCTCATCGTTAGGCTTAGTACAAGCTGCAGTATTAGGTTTAACAGACCCTACTTACAACGGAAGTACTGCATTACAATTTATACCTAACATGGACGGTTTTCCTAATGGTCGCCGTTTGGAAGATGACGTAACACGTATAGAACTACAAGCCGTAGGTGGTGTAGTGTTAGCTGCTGTAGGTTTATGGTATGATGATTATACAGTAGGTGCAGCTAACCCTGTTACTAACTTATTAATAAATACGTTACAATACTCAACAGGTGTTGAAGCAAATGATACTACGTTTAAAGCAGCATTTCCTTACGTACAAACTCCTTGGAGAGGTACTGAAGTAGGCATGTAACTAATAGTGTATAATAATTAAAACATAAAAACTTATGAAAAATTTAATAAAATCTCTTTGTGTGTCGGCTATTACTCTAGTGGGTAGTCAGGCAGCTATGGCATCAAGCCACCGCGAAGCACCAATGATTGCTAACGACCCGTTAGCCGATAATACGGATTTATACGCATTTCGTAGTCCCGATGATCCAAACACAGTAACGTTAATAGCTAGTTACGTGCCGTTTCAAATAGCACACGGTGGACCTAACTATTTTAGCTTTGGCGAAAATATTCGTTACGAAGTACACGTTGAAAACAACGGTGTAGCAGGCGACGATATTACCTATCGTTTTACGTTTACCAAAGTAAACCAAGACCCTACTACATTTTTTAACATTCGTTTAGGTAAAGAAAATTTAAAGACTTCTTACATCTGCGAAAAAAGTGTAAACGGTGGTGCATTTACTACTGTAGCTACTGGTAACGTTGCTCCACCTAACATTGGCGCACGTTCTATTGAAGGTCCAGCAGGTTTAAACACTCCTTACAATACATTGTGGGACAACACCATTACTACTGCTACTTCGGGCGAAAAAATATTTTGTGGACCAAGCGACGATCCATTTTTTGTGGATTTAGCAGGTGTATTTGATTTGGGTGATTTACCACGTCAAAGTGGTATGTCTAAAGATGGTTTAAAATGTTTAAATG
Source organism: Bacteroidia bacterium (assembly GCA_040080595.1). Classification (GTDB taxonomy): domain Bacteria; phylum Bacteroidota; class Bacteroidia; order UBA4408; family UBA4408; genus JACMRI01. The sequence goes on from JBEBIC010000019.1 coordinate 6,673, forward strand.
TATCTACAATAGCTATACAAGTACCTATTGCATCGTTACAAAAAAACGGACAACCAGTAAGTACTGCGGTAAACATCTTAGACTCTGATTTTATCATTGGAGTATGGGCATCTACCTCACGTCAAACTATTCGTACATTAAATACTAATGGAACAACCTCATATTCAGGACCATTTGTACAAGTATCACGTATAGGTATGCCATTAACCAACGAAGCTATTATTCCTATTGGAATGAAAGATGAGTGGAACTCTCGCACACCTTACAACGAAAATCCAGCAATGGAAGGTTACTTTACTAATCCTGAGTTAGGTTTGTATATGGACAATAGTTTGTTTGGTGGTGCAGTGCCTGCAATGGCTCCATTACGCATACAACGTAATTCATTACAATCATTTGATTTTGGTAACACACACGATGGTTTATGGCCAATACGTGCTAGTAACGGCGGTGTAGGTACAGCCTTAGATACTAACTTGTTTGGTAACTATTTGCTACGCCAAGGGCAACCACGTTCGGTAGATTTGTTGCCAATATTTTATACAGGAGTACCTAACTTAGCGCCGTATCAATTGGCTACAGGCAAAGGCGGTAATCCGCTTGCTGTAGGTAAACCATTTATCAATAACTTCTTGCCAATATTTGGCGATATGTTACGTTTGAATATGGCAGTACCTCCTACACCACGCAATAGTCCTGATTTTTCATCATTAGGTTTAGTACAAGCAGCAGTATTAGGATTAACAAATCCATTGTATAATACTACTACAAATTTAGATACAATACCTAACATGGACGGTTTTCCTAACGGTCGCCGTTTAGAAGATGATGTAACTCGTATAGAGCTACAAGCAGTAAGTGGGGTGGTATTAGCTGCTATAGGTTTATGGTATGATGATTATACAGCAGGTGGGCCAAACCCAGTTACTCCTAATTTAATATCAGTATTAAGTTATAATACTGGCGTATCGGCTAATGATACTACTTTCCGTACTGGATTTCCTTTTGTACAAACTCCTTGGAGAGGTACAGGAGCTTGCAGTGGTAAGCCTTACAATTACACGCAACCAGCAATACTTGCTCCTACACCATCAACAGTAGGCATTACAGGTTTAGCTACATCAGCAGTTAAAATAGGCGCTTATCCTAATCCGTTTGCTAACATTACAGCTATTAAATATCACGTAGCCACCAAAGGTAACGTAGCTATTTATTTGTATGATGCTACAGGACGTATGGTAAAAACTATACTTAACGAAAGTAAAATAGCAGGCGACTATACTGTAAACGTTGATGCTTCGGCATTGCCAAGCGGTTCGTATGTAGCACGTGCTATTATGGGTACAAGCAGTGAAACTATCAAAATAGTAAAAAACTAACAACACTCAATTAGTAAAGAATTATAGTAAGTTATAATTCAAATTTAAGGCGCAACATACTATGTATGTTGCGCCTTAATTATTAGTACTACTATTTTCTAATCGGTTTTTTGTTTGTGAAAATAATTATTTAGGTAGTTTTTTTTTGAGTAATCTGATTTTGTTTCACGTTACTACAAGTTAATAGTTACAGTCCCATCTCCACTTTTATCATTACCACCTATATCTATTTTCTTAATGGGTTTTTTGTCCGTTACTTTGCGAGTATTATCATCGCTATCTAAGTCTATTAGCTTGTTGTAGGGGTCTATACCTGCTTGATAAGGCAGTTTGTTTACTATGATTTCAAAGGTATTTATGCCCGATTTTATTTTGCGTTTTACGTTATATAATTCTACTGGTGTAGCATCGGTTTTACCTTTTGCAAATACGCCTATGTCTATATAATCGTTCATGGTAGCCAATATTTTTTTGCCTTTACCATTTGCATATATTTTGTTGGCATCAACTATTATTTTTACTTTATAAGTACCGTTAGCTAACTTAGTATAGCTAACGTCTTTAGTACGGTTTTCAAACAAGGTTATTTTTTCAAAACCATCTACAATAGCGTAATGTAGGCTATCGGGCGTGTTGGCTTTTACCAATTGTTCAAACTCCAAAGCGGTAGTATAAGGCGCATTTTGAAACGCAACTTTACTTACATATTGCTTTAGCACATCGTTCATTTTTTGCTCGCCTATAAGGTCGCTCAAGCCATACATTATCATAGCACCTTTTTGGTAATGAATATGTGTTTGCCCTTGGCAATACAATAATGGGTCTTCATCTCTATTATCGCGCGAACGCCCTTGTAAGTATTGTTTTAGCTCATAGTTTAAAAACTTACGCATTGCTTTTTTGCCATATTCTTTTTCCATTACACGTAGTGCACTATACTCTGCAAAGCTCTCCATTACTACTGTTGCGCCTTTTACATTACCGCCTATTACTTGGTGCCCCCACCATTGGTGCGCTATTTCGTGTGCGGTTACAAAGTAGGTATAGTCTATGGCATCGGGCTTGGTAAGATCGGGTGCTGCTATAAAACCTATGCCCTCGCTAAACGGAATAGTGTTGGCAAACGATTGTGCAAACATTTGATAACGAGGAAACTCCTGTATGCGCAATTGTTTAAACTGGTACGCACCATAGTTAGCAGAATAATAGGCTAGGGATTTTTCGCAGGCTTTTAGCATACCATCTATGTTGTAAGGGTGATGTTTATCATAGTATATTTCTATGGCTACATTGTTCCACTTGCTTGTTTTTACTTCGTAACGGGCAGATTGAAACGAAACAAAATTCAGTATTTTTTTATCCATTTTGTAATGGAAATAATTACGATTATCAGCCGTCCATTTTTTAACCAAATACCCTGGAGATATTGCCGTTTGGTCGGCTGCGGTGCTTATGGTACATTCATAGTTTATCCAGTCGGCATCGCCATTTATAACATTCTTGTTTAAGTACGCCGTTTCAGTTACGTTGTGCATACGTTCTTTGGGTTGTAGCTTGTATTTAGCACGTTTTACTTTATCGTCAAGCTCAGCATCTTCGCTATAGCTAATAGCTGGGAATACTGCTCCACTGTTTAAGAATGTTCCGTTAGCAACTATTGCAGTACCTGCATCATCGTTTTTAAAACCTTGTGGTATGTAGTTGTATGCAAAGGTTAGATGTACGGAATCGCCTACTGCTATTGGGTTTGCAAACTTTAGTATCTTAATACCATTAACAGTATCAGTAAACAAATTAGTAAACGTATTGTTGTTAGCTAACATTAATACAGGGTTACTTGTGCCTTGGTTATAACTCATAAATAGTGTATCTACTTGGCGAGTACCTTTGTTTTTTAACCAATATTCGCCCTTAACAGTAGCCGAGCGAGTGTCAGGGTATATGTCTAAGTTTACCTTAATATCAGTAATTTTTAGCTTAGCTATGTACTGGTATTTTTTAAACTTGCGTTCGTAGGTTGCTTGCGCATCATCTTGTTGGTCGGGTGTTAAATACTGGTTAAGTACTTTAGTATTATAATGTATAAAGCCACCAAAGCCAATCATAACAAGTAATGCAGTTGCGTAGCCTACATAATGTTTGGCACTTATGGTGTTTTTAGCAAAGGTAATACGTGCAGCAAATCCTTTTTCTTTACCACGGTTCCATAATAAATTGGCACTAATAAGTAATAGGCTTACAAATGCTAACCAATAACTTTTGTACAACAAATACGTATATAATTGATGCCCAAAGCCATTCATATCTGAATACGGCATACGTGGTCCTGACGAATTAAACTTTATTAAATCGTTCTGCACGCCCATTTTACTTAGCATTAATGGAAGTAACATTAATATAATTATACATATAAAATAACCTACGTAACGGTTGCTAACAAAGGCTTGTACGGCTACGCACATGGCTATCATTATAATTATACCCAACATACCATAGCCAAATAACGATTTGATATATACCATAAATTGTATATCAGTAAAGCCTGTAGCTAGCTGTATAACTATGCTAATGAATATACCAAACAACACAATGGTAGCATACATAAAAGTAAGCGATCCTATTTTGGAAAGTAACAATACCCAGTTTTTGATGGGCGTTGCCGATATTATTTCGTCCATTTTAGCATCGCGCTCGCGCCATACCAATACACCTGCATAAAACACAATAATGATAGTACCAAACAAGCCCATACTATTGCGCACGCTCTCTGCCATACTATAGGTTACGGGTAATAAACGAGTACCGTACATGTCGTTACCATTAGTGTAATCAAAAAACACAGTAAGCATACTAAGTAGTGCTATTATTATAAAAAATGGGCTTTTAACCAAGTTTTTATATTCTAGTTTGGTAAGCGATATAAATAATTTCCACGATAAATTAGTGTCAAATATGGTAGTAACTTTGGGTAGTTTAAACTTGTTTATACCTTCGTTTACTACCATAAGTGCAGTTGCCTTTTTGCGCTTAAACCAATTAAATGTACTTGCGGTTTGATTAAAACTAAAGCGTGTGTAAGTTACCATAAATAATAGTGCAGCTATTGCCAACCATAACAAACGGTTGTATAACAATACGCCTGTAAAAGGTATGGGTAATGTGTTTTTTTCGGTAGCTGACCAATACTGTGTAATTTCGTTTAAGGCAGTACTACCATAAGGGTCTATTAACGAGGGTATTAATTTGTTGTCAATATCTTTTACTAAATCGCCTGCAACACCTGTTAATACTAGCAATACAATAGCACCTATGTAGCCCGAAAGCATATTGCGAGAGTAGGTAACTACACTAAAAAACAATGCGCCAATAAACAGGGTGTTGGGAATAATAAAATATACAAAGCCTTGTACATAGTTCCATAAACCATACTGCCCTACTTTACCCTCATCAAATATTGGTAAATTGCACATAACAACAAACGCTAGAACACAGGCTGTAAGTACTATTAATGCTGTAATAATACCCGATAAAAAACGCCCCATTACATAACCAAATTTACTTATAGGCTTAGTAAAATAAATACTGTGCGAGTTGTACTGAAAATCTTTTTGTATAGCAGGTGCTATTATAGCTACTAAAATAATAGTACCAACAAGCGAGTTATTTACAATTGCATTTATTAAGTCGGACACGCCTAATGCTGAGTTAAACACTTCGTTGTTTTCGCCTTGTGCACTACCTATAAGCCCGCCTACAGCGGCAGTAACTAAAGCAGTAAGCGCTAAGAATATTGTGAAAAATATCCACGTGCTGGGTCGTTTTAAATTTGCTTTTAAATCGAATAGAAAAATTTGTAAAAACATTGTATGAAATAAATTAAAAATTACGAATTACGAATTACGGTTTTGTGATACTGGCTAGGGAACTATTAATTCCTTTGTTTATCAGTATTAACAAAACGGAAAGTTACAATTTAGGCTGTAACGTTAGTAAAATATACATCTTCCAAGTTAGGTTCGGCTTGTTTAAACTGCTGTGCGGGTTGTGCATCAGCGTGTACATTTATTTGTAGTTTGCCTTCTACTAATCGGTTGCTTATAACGTTGTATTCTTTTTTGTAATTATCTAATTCGGTTTTATTTATAAAGGCTTGCCATATTTTTCCGTTTAGTTTTTCAATAGCACTAAGTGGTTTGTCCACCAATTTTACCTCGCCTTTGCTCATTACTGCCATGTTGGGGCATAGGTTATATATATCTTCTACTATGTGTGTGCTTAGTATCACAATTTTATCTTGCCCTATTTCGCTTAATAAATTATGAAAACGGTTACGTTCCGTAGGGTCTAAGCCTGCTGTGGGTTCATCTACTATTATAATTTTGGGGTTGCCTATTAATGCTTGTGCAATACCAAAACGTTGGCGCATACCGCCCGAATACTCGCTTACCGAGCGTTTACGTGCGTCCCACAAGTTGGTTTGTTGCAATAAATATTCTACCGATTCTTTACGTTCTTTACTATCCTTAATGCCTTTGAGTAAAGCAAAATGGTTAAGTAACTCTACTGCATTTACACCAGGATAAAAACCAAAATCTTGCGGCAAGTAACCTACTATTTTGCGCACCTCGTCCTTGTTGTGCAACATATCCAAATCATCAAGCATAATGCTTCCTGCATCAGCATCTTGTAAGGTACATATAGTACGCATAAGGCTCGATTTTCCTGCGCCATTAGGGCCAAGTAGCCCAAACATACCTGTAGGTATAGTAAGCGAAACTCCGTTTAATGCTTTTACGCCGTTGTCGTAAGTTTTGGTAAGGTTGTTAATTGTTAGTGTCATTGTTGTTTTTAGCTATTAGTAGTTAGATATTAGTATTGAGATTATATGCGGTGGCTGTACTTCGGCTCCGCTTAGTAACCCAGCGGATTCGAAGCCTTAGTATTGAGTTTTTTTACCAAAATTTAAATATACTTTTTTGTTTTTTATAAGTAACAGTAGCACTTACAAAGGTTACGTGTAGTACAGGGAATTTTACCCAATTGGTATTTAAACTTTTTTTAACAAATAAATCGGTATCGCTAAACAGTTCGTATTCTGCACCAATGTTCATTTGTTTATTGGACGAATATATACATTCTAAACCTACTATAAAATCATCGGTTACCTCAATATTTTGTTGCGAAATATCAATGTTGTGTACTTCGGTTTTGCCTATAGTTTTTACCAGTATAGGTTTTTTTAATAGGTTTTCAAACGCTACTAATTTAACCATGCCTACACGGGTCATTTTCTTTTTTACGGTATTGCCCTCTTTGTACACATTTACACGGTATATAGCGGTATCATTAACTCCTAAGCAAGTTTTAAATTGTATTTTATCAATAAAGGTTTGTTGCCCATCTTTTACTGCAATTCGGTTTGCTACTTCTACACCTATGGCTTTATCGTCCATTCCTTTTGCTTTGCATTTGCGTTTGTACTCGTTGGCTTTAGTGGTATCTTTACTTGTAAGTAGTTCGGCTATATTCTCGCATTCGTTTTTGGCAATATTGGTGCTTCCTAGTGTTTTTGTTTCGTACTCGTTAGGGCGCACGGTTACTGCGTTTAGTTCATATACAAGTTCTGTTAAAACTATTGGAGTATTGTTGGTGTTATATTGTTTTAATGTGGCAACGCTCAATTGTAGTGCTTTGTAGCCAATAGCCGATACGTATATGGTGTCGGTTTCCCTTTCGGTAGTGAGTTTAAATTTAAAGTTACCCAACTCGTCAGTAGTTACTCCAAATGCCTTAGCAGGAATACCCACGTTTACGTAAGGTATTGCGCTTTGCTTGGTGTCTTTTACAGTTCCTTTTATTTCTTGCGCAACAAGTACTTGCGCATATAGTAATGTTAGTAGTAGTGTTATTGTTTTCATATTTATATGTAGTTTAATATTCCGCATCAACCCACATGCCCACGCCTACAGGCAAGTTTTGCCATGCACCTTGGCTCGATGCTCTAAAATATATTTTGTCCATTAATTTAGCCGAAAATGTAATTTGATTTTTACCACTTTCATACATTGATATTTGTTCTATTGCTACATATACATCATCATCTACATACACATTATGTTTGGTTAAATCTATTTCTATAACAGTTTTTGTAGTTGGAAAAGTGCCTATAATAGGCTGTTTTAGTATATTTTCGCCTATATTTCCTTTTGCATCTTTAGCATATATATTTACACGGTACTTAGCATTGGTGTAAGGGTTTTTTACCATACTTATTTTTACTGTTTTTAAATAGGTTTGCTTGTGTTTTATGTTTAAAAACGTAGCTATTTCCCAACCCAAATTTTTTCCCGCTGATGTTATTGTTATGGCTTGCGCTGTAGTTTTATTGCCCAACACCGTTTGTTTTATAGTATGGGGTTTTATTGTTACCTCTTTTAATCCCACAGATTGTGTTGCTAAGTATAGCTTGGATATTGTTTTTAATTGGTTAATACGTACTGTTTTTGAAGCATAACCAATGGCCGATATTTTTATGGTTTCGTTAGCTAAACTATCAGGAATGTTAAGTGTAAATACGCCTTGTTCGTTGCTTACTGTACCCACGCCTTTGTTAGGAATACCCACGTTTACATATTCTACGGGTGCTTTGGTGGCACTATCAAGCAAGGTACATTTTAGCACAGTTTGCGCTTGTATGGTTATACTTGTAAATAGTAGTGCAATTAAAATAGTTTGTTTCATTTGATTAGGTAGTTTATAGTACTAAGACGCAGTTCGCTACTAAAAAGTTACAGGTATGTTTCATTATTTATTTTGTACAAACATATACATAATTAGCTACTATGCAACACAAAGTACCTTTTGTTTTACGTTACCATATTTAAAAATACAATGTGGCGTTATTAATAAGTTTTTTTACAAACTGTACATTAAAAATAAATATGTAGAAAAAGTAACCAGCAATGATATTAAAAGTGAATAAAACAATAGATAGTTTTTGTTGTTAAAATTTTTCGCAATTGTTTTTTGCAAAAAAGAATAAAACAAAAACCACAATATAATGGTTGTAATACTTATTAAAAATATAGAAAAATCGAGAGGTACTGTGATATAAAATAAAGGTAGTTTCATGGGCATAAAAAAAGTTATCTATTTAGCTGTTTTTCACTAAGTAGATAACCTTATTTTTAATAAAAAAAATAAGAAACATAACAAAGATCAGTTTTTTAACTAGCACAATATATTATGTATTAACATAAATAAAATTCAGTTTGCAACTATTGCGAGTGTCTCAAAGTTTAAATAGTTGGTATGCGGAGCGTGTTATTTGCTAAAATACTATATTTGATTATAACCAACCAAACTTATGCAGCTATATAATTTGCGGTAGTACAAAGTTAAAAATATACACTTGCAGTAGCTGAGTAAAAAATTTAACTTTGATGCCTGTTAACTAAACCTCAATTAACAATGCGCATACTACTTCCACTCTTACTTCTATTCTCAACTATTGCATTAGCACAACAACCCGCATTACCCGAAAACAAAGGGCGTGTAGCAGGTAAAGTAACCGATGCTACTACAAAAACTGCCGTGGAATTTGCCACCATAAAAATAATAGACGCTACTACAAGCAAACTCGTAGATGGCGCTACTACCAACGAACAAGGCTTTTTTAATATTGTAATAAACTATGGTAAATACGTGGTAAATGTTGATTTTATTGGCTTTGATAAATATACTTCGGACACGGTAATAATAGATAATACAAACCGCGAATTAGTTTTAAAAAATGTGGCATTAAGTACTAAATCCAAAAATTTGCAAGCTGTTGAAATTACTGCGCAAAAAGAAGTAGTAGAAAATAAAATAGACCGTAAAATATACAACGTTGCTAAAGACCTAAACGCAGCAAGCGGTAGCGCCGAAAACGTATTGCAAAATGTACCTTCGGTTACATTTGATAGCGATGGTAATATTAACCTACGAGGTGGTGCTAATGTAACTATACTTATTAACGGTAAGCCTACATCGTTAGGAGGCGCGGACAAACAAGCGTTGCTAAGCCAAATACAAGCCAGCTCTATAGAACAAATAGAAGTTATAACTAATCCGTCGGCCCGCTTTGATGCCGATGGTACTAACGGTATAATTAATATTGTGCTAAAGAAAAATCAAAAACCTGGACACTTTGGTACTGTGGCGTTTGGAGCAGGTTCAAGGCAAGAATTAAAATCATTTACAGTTAATAAATATGTAACAACAGCAAGTTATAATTACCGTAATAAATGGTTGGCATTGGGTACTACTCTTAACTATAACAACAAACCTGTATTTGCCTACGGCGACTTAAACCGTACCACACAAACTACTGATAGTACTCAACTAAAAATGTTGCAGTACAACAGTAGCGAACGTAATATAGCCGTAACCAGTGGTCGTGTAACGGCTGATATTACACTATCTCCAACCAATCAATTATTTGTATCGGGTAGTGGAATGTATCATACCAATACTGCCGAAGAACTTATTAATTATAATTTTAGTAATAAAAACGATGTGCTATTAAGCAGTTATAACAGATATAACACGAGCAATATGCTTATGAAAAACTGGAATACAGCAGCACAATACCGCCACGATATTAAAGAAAATAAAAGTTTTTTCACTATTGATGCCAGCTACGATAATTTGAAAAACAACAACGCTTCGCAATACATAACACTGCTAGCACCTACAGGAACAGTAACGCAGTTAAGTACTATTATGTACACCAATTTAATACAAGCCCAAGCCGATTATAGTAACAAATTTTCGGACAAAGTAAAATTAGAAACGGGTGTAAAATACACTACACGTAACGCCGCTACCGCATTAGACGCTAGTAACAATGTAAGCGCAACAGGCTACATATACGACACCTTAATAAGTAGTGCACTAAATTATACTGATGCTAACTATGCGGGTTATGCTAATGCAAGTGGTGCTATGTTGGGGCTAAATTATATGGCTGGAGTACGCTACGAAAACGTGCAAGTAAACCTAACAGTACCCAAAAACAATGGTAAATTTTCTTACAGTATTGCTAATTTTTTTCCATCGTTGTTTTTAAATAAAGTAGTAAAAAAATCTACCGTAGGTATAAGCTATAGCCGTAGAATACGCCGCCCTAGTGCTGAGCAACTTAATCCATTTCCCGAGTATGACGATCCTACGAGTTTGCGTGTAGGAAATCCATTATTAAAACCCGAATTTATCAACTCGTTTGAAGCTACATTTAATACTACTTACAATGCTTGGAGTTACTCATTGGTAGGCTATTACCGCTTGTTGCAAAATCCATTTAATCGTTTGATAAGTGCAAATAACAATGGTGTAATATATGTAACCTTAGCTAATATTGACGCTACATACAACACAGGTATAGACGCATCGTTACGCTTAACATTTATACCCAAAACTACCATAAGTATAAATAGCAATACGTACTATGCACAAGTAAAATCAACGGTTGAGGGCAATGCGTTTAGCAAGCAAGGTGTGGTAAGCAACAATAAATTTTCGGTGTCGTATAGTGCAAGTAAAGTGTTGCAGTTTCAGTTAAATGCGAACTTAAATACGCCTATGTTTAATGCGCAAGGTATTATACAACCCGCCAACATAATGGGCATTAGCGCTAAATACGACTTTTGGAAACAACGTGCTAACCTTACTTTAAATTATAGCGACATAACCAACACACAATATTTTAAAATAAAAGTAGTAGGCACTAATTTTGAAACTACTAATTATCGTAAACGAGAAAGTCGTATATTATTTGCAACACTTACTATTAAACTAGGAAAAGATGATAACACAAAACGTAAGCGTATGGTTACACGCGACGAACAACAAGGTGGCGGAGGCGGCGATGGGTTTTAAACACCTAATTATTTTACTATTGTTAAGTAGCATTACACTAGCGCAACCTGCCGTTAATACTATAAAAACAGGCGATATTGTTTTTCAAGACATGGATTGTGGCGACTTGTGCAATGCGATAGAAAAAGTAACACAAAGCTACGGCAACAATAGTTTTAGCCACATGGGTTTATGCTATTGGCGTACTGATACGTTGTATGTAATAGAAGCAGTGGGCAAAGGCGTTATGCTTACTCCATATCAAGCATTTATTAACCGAAGTGCAGATAGTGCAGGCAAGCCAAAAATAAAATTAGCACGGGTAAAAAATAAGCACGCCGAACTGGTACAACGTGCCGTAAACATAGCACTTAGCTACTTAGGCACGCCTTACGACGATTATTATATAATGGGAGATGATAAGCTGTATTGTAGCGAACTTATGTACAGAGCGTTTTATAAAGCTAACAATAATCACGATTTTTTTGAGCTTGAACCCATGACGTTTAAAGACCCCGATACGCATACTTATTTTCCTGCGTGGGTAACGTATTACACTAACTTAGATATACCTATTCCTGAAGGCTTTATGGGCTGCAATCCAGGTGGAATAAGCCGTAGCAAGCATATAGAATTTGTGGAGTAATACATAATTCTTACCCTTATTAAATCAGTATCTTAATACTTCTATTACGCTAAATAGTAACTCTGTACTGTAGTACGCAAGTTATAATTACTACTCATTACCTCGCCATAAGCGCCAGCACTACGTATTGCAATAATATCGCTACGGCTGGTAGTGGGTAGTTCTACTGCTTTGCCAAAACAATCGCTGCTTTCGCATATAGGGCCTACTACATCGTATTTTAATTGTTGGTTATCAACACTACTTAGGTTTTCTATTTTGTGGTAGGCTTGATACAATGCAGGGCGCAAAAGTTCTGTCATTCCTGCATCTAGTATAGCAAAGTTGGTATTTATGCCATTTTTTATGTACAGTACTTTACTTATTAAATTTCCGCATTGGGCTACTATGGCTCTACCTAATTCAAAGTGTAGTTCCTGATTTTTGCGTAGTTCTATAAATTTATGAAACACTTTAAAATAGGCTTCAAAGTTTACAATAGCATTTTCGCTTGGGTTTTTATAATCAATACCCAAGCCTCCTCCTACGTTTATTATGGGTAAATCAAAACCTTTGCGAAGGAAATAATTGTTTATTTCGTTTACACGCAAGCATAGTTTTTTAAACGGCGATAGGTTAGTTATTTGCGAACCAATATGAAAATGTAAACCTATAAGTTTAATGTTGTGGAGTGTTTTTAGCTGCGCAATAACCGTTTCAAACTCATACGGATTTATCCCAAATTTATTTTCTTCAAGCCCTGTAGTTATGTACTTGTGCGTGTGCGCATCAACATTAGGATTAATGCGTAGTGCCACACTTGCTATTTTGTTTAACGACTGCGCAAGCTCATCAATAACTTGTAACTCTTGTATGCTTTCGCAGTTAAAACAAAAAATATTTTGCTGTAATGCGTATAGTATTTCATCGTCGTTTTTGCCAACGCCTGCAAACACAATTTTAGACGCATCAAAACCATTATCAATAGCATGCTTAATTTCGTTGCCACTCACACAATCAGCGCCTAATCCAGCGGCTTTTATTTGTTGTATTATTTTGCTGTTCGTATTTGCTTTAAAAGCATAATGCACGTGGTAATTATATTTTTTACTTTCGGTAGTTAGTGCGTTTAATGTGTTTTGCAACAACTTTAAATCGTACAAATAATAAGGGGTTTTATGTGCTAGTAATTGGGGCAGTTTTTCTTTCAACAACATTTTATTTTTTGTTTTAAATACGTAATTTTAGTACAATTAATTATAGCCAAATATGCCAGCATTTAAAGCTATTAGCGCTTCTTTTTTGTGTGTAGAATTTATTAATACACTTATATTGTTGCTACTACCACCATACGACACCATACGCAACGGAATATCTTTTAACGATGCCAATACCTTGTGTGCGTAGCCTGCGGTATGTTTGGGTAAATTACCTACAATACAAATAATGGTTTGCTTGTGTTCTATTTCTACAGTTGCAAACTCTTGTAGTTCGTTTATTATTTCGTTTAAATTTTTTACGTTATCAATAGTAAGTGATACTGCTATTTCCGAAGTTGTAATCATATCTATTGATGTTTTAAAACGTTCAAAAATTTCAAACACAGCACGTAAGAAACCGTGAGCAAGTAACATTCTATCACTCTTAATGTTAATGGCGCATATATCATCTTTGGCAGCAACAGCCTTAATACCTTCGGTTGCGTTAATATTGGATATTACCGTGCCCAATGCCGTAGGTTGCATGGTGTTTTTAAGTAACACAGGAATGTTTTTCTTTTGCGCAGGCAAAATACAAGTGGGGTGCAATATTTTAGCGCCAAAATATGCTAATTCAGCAGCTTCGTCAAAACTTAGTGCATGTATAGCATGTGTTTTGCTTACTACACGAGGGTCGTTGTTGTGCATACCGTCTATATCAGTCCATATTTGTACTTCGGTTGCATCTATTGCAGCGCCTATTATGGAGGCAGAATAGTCGCTGCCACCACGTTTCAAATTATCTATTTCGCCAAAGGCATTTCTACAAATAAAACCTTGTGTTATAAATAAATTTATGGTTGGGTATTTTGCTAACTCGTTGCTTAAATGCTTAGTAATGTAAGGTAGTTGAGGTTCTTCGTTCTCATCAAGGCGCATAAAATTAAGTGCGGGCAATAACATCGCATTTATGCCCAACTCTTGCAAGTGCAAATAAAATAAGGCGGTGCTTAATAATTCGCCTTGTGCTAATATTGCTTTTTCCTCGTTAGCAGTAAACATATCTAAGGTAAAAGAGTGCAAGTAATCAAAATGATTCTTTAGTAGTTCAGTACCTTTTGTTTTAAATTCTTCAATTGAAATTAACTCGTTTAATACCAATGTATATTTGTTTGATAAGGCTTCAATGGCGTTGTGTGCGGCATCGTGTTCTTTGTTGTATAACAAGTTACACAATTCTACCAAAGCATTGGTAGTACCACTCATTGCCGATAGTACTACTATTTTTTCATCCTCTCCTTGCACTAACTCTACTAACGATTGTATGCGTTGGGCTGTGCCTACACTTGTACCTCCAAATTTTAAAATTTTCATATCTTATTATTTATTATAAATTAGTATCAAACTATTATACAAACATACATTATAATTTAAAACATCACCATAAACGCTTGGTTTGTAGTACAGGTTAATCAAATTAATTACTAAAAGTGCGGCTTCACCGCAAAAAAAATGAAAAACAACAGGTATTCAAAAATAGCAAAACAAAAAAAGAACATTTTGTACACTCTGCTATAAATTAGTAAATTTGCTACCTATCATTTAGTTTTTTAAATATATATATAATTTATAACAACCCCCATGGAACTAGAAAAAATATACAAAGACGCTGGCGATTTTTTGCCACTAAACGGAACAGATTATGTAGAGTTTTATGTAGGCAATGCTAAGCAAGCTGCACACTATTACAAAACAGCATTTGGTTTTCAAAGCCACGCCTATATGGGCTTAGAAACAGGTAACAAAGAAGTAACATCGTATGTATTATCGCAAGATAAAATACGCATAGTACTTACTACACCTATGAACTCTACTAATCCTATTAACGACCATTTGAGCAAACACGGCGATGGTGTAAAAGTAGTTGCACTGTGGGTGGACGATGCTACCAAAAGCTACGAAGAAACTATAAAACGCGGTGCGAAATCGTTTATGCTTCCTACACGTACTGAGGATGAACACGGCTATGTAATACAAGCGGGCATATATACCTATGGCGAAACGGTACATATATTTACCGAGCGTAGTAATTATAATGGTGCGTTTTTACCAGGTTATAAACCATGGAAAAGCGACTACAACCCAACATCAGTAGGCTTAAAATACATAGACCACATGGTGGGCAATGTAGGCTGGAACGAAATGAATACTTGGGTAGAGTACTATCAAAATGTAATGGGCTTTGTTAATTTATTATCCTTTGATGACAACGACATCAGTACCGAATACTCAGCACTGATGAGTAAAGTAATGACTAATGGCAACGGGCGCATAAAGTTCCCAATAAACGAACCTGCCGAAGGTAAAAAGAAATCGCAAATAGAAGAGTATATACAATTTTATGAAGGGCAAGGCGTACAGCACGTTGCTATGGCTACTGATGATATTATTACAACAGTAACTGATATGACTGCACGTGGTGTAGAGTTTTTAAAAGTGCCAATGTCGTACTACGAAACCATATTAAGTAAAGTAGGCGCAATAGATGAAGATATAAAACAACTTGCCCACTTAGGCATATTGGTGGATAGAGACGACGAAGGTTATATGCTCCAAATATTTACTCGCCCTGTAGAAGACCGCCCTACATTGTTCTACGAAATAATACAACGCAAAGGCGCACAAAGTTTTGGTAAAGGTAATTTTAAAGCCTTGTTTGAAGCTATTGAACGTGAGCAAGAGCTGAGAGGGACACTATAAAAAATCTTAGACTATGATTTGTTTGATTTATCTGACTTGTTTTATTCATTATGATTTTTCTTTTCATGTTTCATACTCAATAATTAGTATAAAACATGAAAAGAAAAATCATAGAAAACTATATAATATCAGGTAAATCAAACAAATCATAGTCTAAGACGAATTAACCACGACCACAACAAAATAATTTTTCACAACAAAGAATCATTCCCAATAAAACAAGTCAGGTAAATCAAACAAATCATAGTCTAAGACGAATTAACCACCACAACAAAATAATTTTTCACAACAAAGAATCATTC
>JBEBIC010000186.1:0-5475 GCA_040080595.1 Bacteroidia bacterium
AAAAGCGACTACGTACCCGAAATAGAACAAGACTTAATGCTTACGCCGAGTAAGTAGAAGAGGGATTAAAATATTTATAAGATAATTATAAGGTACAGATGACGTTAAAAGAAGCAATAATAAAAAGCTTAGAGGATATTGGAAATCCTGTTAAAAATGCAGAGGTTTTAAATCATATTCTTATGAATAAATATTATGATTTTGGAGCTGGGAAAACGCCAGGTTCTACAATAGGCGCTGCTCTTGGTAATTTTATACGAAGTGGAGACACAAGGGTTAAGCGTATAAAACAAAACGACAAACTATATACTTATTACTTAACAAAGAACGAGCTGGCTATTAGCCCTGATGTTTTAAGTGGTGAAACAGAAACGCACATTACAAAAATTGTAAAACCTGAAAAAGTAAAAACTTACAATGAGCGAGATTTACATAAATTGTTGAGTAGTTATTTAAACAATAGTTTAGTGTTTTCAAAAACTATTTTTCATGAGCAATCAAATGGAAAAGACAATAATCAAATATGGACACATCCCGATATGGTGGGTGTTAAGTTTTTAAACTTACAAAATCCAATTAGTCAAAATTTTCTAAAATCAATCAATCGTATAGATACCTTTAAACTATACTCGTACGAAATTAAAAAAGAAATTAACAGCGATAGTGATTTAAAAAGAGCGTTTTTTCAAGCAGTTTCTAATTCTAGTTGGGCTAATTATGGGTACTTAGTTGCATTTGAATTTGGGACTAATCTACTAGATGAAATGGAACGCCTTAATCAATCGTTTGGTATTGGATTTATTGAATTAAATGCGAATCCACATCAAAGTAAAATTATATTTCCTGCGAAATACAGCACTTTAGATTTTAAAACCATTGATAAATTATGCAAAATAAACAAAGAGTTTGAACAGTTTATAGAGCATACCGAAAAGCTAATGACTGCTACTGAAAAGTACATATCGGGTGCCGAAAAAGAACTAAATGAATTTTGCGATGATTATTTTAAAAACGATACTGAGGTAGAAAATTATTGCAACGAAAAACATATTCCTATTGATATAGAGTAATATTACCTACTACTACAACGGCATTAATATTTACAATTACATACTCATTTTGTAATAAATAGTGGCTATATTAGTAATACCAAATAATCAAACAAATGAACTCAATTAAAATAAGCGTAAATAAACAAATAGACGGATACTCATTTAGTATTACTCCGTCTATTCGCGATGGTATAAAAAAACTTTTCCCTAATGCTCATCCCGCTAATAATATATTTGTTGGATACGACACAAAAAGCAATTTTGAAATATATATAGGAAAGTTGGAAAGCTATATTTACCCCGCTTTACTGGGGGTTGCTAACGCTACTGAATTAAGTAAATTTGACGAAATTCAATTTGTGGATACACATACAGGAAAGCTGTTACACAAATTAACGCCCAATGACTAAAAAATTTAATCAATATTTAGGTAAGGCGGGGCATCTTACTATAATGTCGGAGTTTTTGATGCTAGGCTGGAATGTTGCTATACCAGAAGTAGATATAGGAGATGATATTTTTGTTGTACAGGACGATAACGGAACATTAAGAAGAGTACAAGTTAAAACCTCAACAGCGACTGTACGAAAAGATGGCTTTAGTGGTCAGTTTAGTGTATCGGTTAAAAATTTGCGCACTATTTCCAACATTTTGGTTCATTACATTTTTATTGTTAGGCATAACGACGAATGGTCCAAAGCGGTTATAATTAGACAAGATTACTTGCTTGACCATTTTGAAAATAACAACGTAGGCTCTGAAGCAAAAGGGAACATTACATTTTATTTTTCGTACACAAAAGCAACCGTTGAATGTGCTGGACAAAACTTTACAAAGTATATTAGAGATTTTTCAGATTTTCCTAAAATAGAACATTAAACAATTTTATAAACGAGTAATGGTTTTACACACTCGTATTCCCACACAATGAACAGAGCAACCCATTACGGCGAAGGAATATTTAGCCAATGGTAAGGTATGTTTTGCAATAGCGCATTACGCACGTATGCTATACTTTTTAGTGAAGATTATTTTAACTCTTATTTACACGAATATATACAAAGACATACCTTTTTGAGACACTACCGTAAAAGTATCAGCGTTACTTATGGTGTGTATAGTAGAAGTATGCAACTTCATTCACTCTCCAATCAATGCCCTCAAGCGTTTCAAGGCTTTTATACCAATTTTATATATTTTACAGTCCAATTTTCACATAGTTCTTTTACCAATTTTTATTCACGCCTCGCAGGCTGAGCGGAGTCTAAGCCCTAGCCGTATATGGGCTTCGACTCCGCTCAGCCTCCAAGGCGTGAGTGTATTGAGTAAATATATTATTGGACTAAATTACAATTGGCATTATATTGTCGGCTTCGTTTACACTATTGTATAATTTGTTGTTTATCTACAATAGGCACATCAAAACACCAAAGCGCACTTACTAACTAGTTAGTAAGTGCGCTTTGTAATTATATACCTAACAAACGGTTAGTCCACGTTGTCGTGCAAAAACGAATTGTTGGGGCGTATTTCAGTTTTATTATTATCGGTTTCCGATAGTGTAAAACGAGATACATCTGTTTGGTCGCTTGGCGTAACATCGTTTAACTGCACACCTTTGCGACGGTACGCTGGTTCATTTTCCATATCGGCTAAGCCTGAACGACTTTTTAATATGGCATTAAATTGTTTTAATTTTTTAATGCGGTCGTCGTTGTTTTTTTCTATGTGTTCCATTTTGCTTGGTTGCTCCTGATATACAGAGTTTCCTTGCAAATCATATACTTTACGCTCTGTAGTTTCGGTGCTAGAGGTAGTAGTTTGCGCTACTGTTTCTTCGTCTTTGGTATAGGTAGTAAAGTTTAATTCTTCGTGCGATGTAGTGGTAGAAACTATTTCAAACGGAATATCATCGTTAGATGTAACGCTTGAGTACGTAGTAGTTTCGGTGGTTGTGGTTGAAAATTCTATTTCGTTAATTTCCTCTTCCTCCTCTTCTTCTACAGTTGAAAACAAGGTGTGTTTTACTATTGTTTGCTCTTCTGTTTTTTCTTCCGTTTGTGTGTTTACTACATCTTCATACGATGCTGAAGTAGTAGCGCTATTATTAAACGTAGGTTGAATTTGATTAGTAGTATCTAACGTTGGCTCAACTTTTTTTAACATAAAACCATTTTCGTCTTCTACGTTATATTTGCTAGTAACGGTTGTAGTGCTTTCAAACGAAACTCCTATTGGAGTGCTAGCAACTACAGGTGTTTCGGTAGCTTTGTATAATTTAGAATTGCTATCGTCGGTTAATACATTAATTTTTTTTTCGGCGGCTACAGTGGGTTCAAAACCTAGGTTTTTACTACTTTCAAAGCCTGTAGCTATCAATATTAATTTCATGGCATCGCCTAACTCCTCTTGCTTATTTAAACCAAGAATAATGTTAGCGTTTTCGCCCGCTTCGTTTTGTATATAATCTTGTATTTCGCCTATTTCGTCCATGGTAGCTTCCTCAGCACCACAGGTAATGCTCAACAACACTTGGCTTGCACCTTTTATGTTATTGTCATTTAATAATGGTGATGATAATGCACTTTCTATAACACGATGCGCACGGTCTTCGCCTTGTGTAATAGCTATACCCATTATGGCTGTACCACCATTTTCCATTACGGTACGTACGTCGTTAAAATCTTGTGTAATAATACCCGTTGTTGATATAATTTCGGCAATAGAACGTGCTGCTGTAGCTAATACGTCATCGGCCTTAGCAAATGCTTGTGTAAATGGTAAACTACCATGCATTTCACGCAATTTATCATTACATATAACTATAAGTGTATCTACATTTTTGCGCATTTCTACTACACCCGCTTCCGCATGGCGACGTTTTACAGCACCCTCTTGGCTAAATGGTATGGTAACAATACCTACAGTAAGTATGCCCATTTCTTTGGCAACACCAGCAATAATAGGCGCTGCACCAGTACCAGTACCACCACCCATACCAGCAGTTATAAATACCATTTTGGTATTTTGCAATACGTTTTTAATTTCGTCTATGTTTTCAATAGCTGCATTTTTTCCCACTTCGGGTTTAGCGCCAGCACCACGACCCTCGGTAAGTTGCGCTCCTATTTGAATTTTGTGTTCAATAGGCGATTTAGCTAAGTCTTTAGCATCAGTATTGCATACTACAAAGTCCACGCCCTCAATACCCGAAAGGTACATGTGGTTTACTGCGTTTCCGCCGCCGCCGCCTACTCCTATTACTTTAATGATTGATGCTGTGGTGTGTGTTGTGCTTTCCATAATGTTGTGGTTTGTGTGTGGTGTGCTAGTTATTTGTTCGTTGGTTGTGTGTGTTGTATTTATTGGTGTTTCGGGTAATGTAGTGTTGATAATTTCTTGTTCCGTTTGATGATTTAGCGGGGTAGTAATTTCATTTTTTAAGGGTTCGTTTTCGTTTGAAAATTGCGACGCCCAGTCTTCAAAATAATTTTCGTTTGGCATAAGTTCTCTCTTCTATTTAGTGTCTTCGTTAAATATTTCAAATATAGATTTAAACAAACCTTTGCCACTTACTTTTTGCGAACCTAAATTTACTTCGGGTTTGGTTGTGGTGTTTACTCCATTTATTTCGTCTTTGCGGCGTTGTTTATCTACAAACTGAAACCCTTTAAGTACCAAACCTACACCCGTTGCTAATGATGGGCTTGATATATCCTCGGAGTTGCTTCCGCTAAGGTGTTCGTTAGGGTAGCCAATGCGGGTAGTCATACCTGTGGTATATTCAAACAATTGTTGCAAATGTTTTAATTGCGAACCGCCGCCTGTAACTACTATGCCTGCTACTAATTTTTTTTCGTAACCCGAATTTCTAATTTCATAAAACACATGTTCTATAATTTCTTCCATACGTGCCTCTATTATATGCGCTAAGTTTTTAAGCGATATTTCTTTAGGTGCACGCCCACGTAAGCCTGGTATAGATACTATTTCGTTTTCTTGATTTTCGTTAGCTAATGCCGAGCCAAATTTTACTTTTAATAATTCGGCTTGATTGCGCAATATAGTACAGCCTTCTTTTATATCTTCGGTTATAATGTTTCCGCCAAATGGTATTACTGCAGTGTGGCGCAATATACCATCGTGGAATATTGCTACGTCGGTTGTACCCCCACCAATATCTACCAATACTACACCAGCTTCTTTTTCTTCGTTAGCTATTACAGCATCAGCACTTGCAAGTGGTTCAAGTATAAGTTCGGTTATTTCAAGGTCGGCACGCTCTACACAGGTTTTTATATTTTTAATAGCCGTGTATTGCCCTGATATAATATGGAAATTTGCCTCCAAACGTACACCTGCCATGCCTATTGGGTCGCGTATGCCTTGCTCATTATCTACAATATATTCTTGTGGAATAACG
>JBEBIC010000020.1:0-22602 GCA_040080595.1 Bacteroidia bacterium
AATGATGAATAAACTACTTATAGTATTTAGTGTTGCTGTGTTGTTTCAAACTCGTGTTATGGCGCAACAAGACCCGCAATTTTCGCAATACATGTTTAACCATTATTTGCTTAACCCAGCATTTTCGGGCAGTAGAGAGGTGTTAAATGTATCTGGAGTAGTGCGAGACCAATGGCTTAATGCCGCCGAAAGTAGCGGTAGTGCTACACAAACCCAAACATTAACTGTTACAAGCCCTCTCAAACGCCGAAACATGGGGGTAGGCGTTAATTTTATGAATGATAGAATAGGCCCTAAAACTACCTCCAGTTTTACGGCATCGTACGCATACCATTTAACATTAAATAAAGCTAAACTTAGTTTTGGACTAAAAGCAGGTGTACTTACCAACAAAATAGACTGGAACAAAATAAAATACAAAGACGCTAACGACCCTAATGTAGGTTCGGGTGTAGTAACATCGGGCGTTGTACCCACGTTTGATTTTGGTACGTATTATTACACACAAGTAGGCTACATTAGTTTTGGACTTACACACTTAAACAAACCAAACGTATATAGCTATTTACCCTCAGTTAAAAATTATTTTGTTCCGCATGCCTACTTAGCTATTAGCAGGTCGTGGGTGGTAAATGATAAACTTATTTTAAACCCATCAATATTATACAAAAATGTGTTGTACAAAGGTACGAGTACAACTCCATTGGCATTAGACATAAACTTAAACGCTCGTATAGACAAAGCATTTTGGATAGGCGCATCGTACAAGCACAACTTTGGTATGGCAGCATTGTTCCAATATTTTGTAAACGAAAAAATGAAAGTGGGCTACTCCTACGACTTAGGTTTAATGGGAATAGGCAAGTACGCTGGTGCTACGCACGAATTCTTTTTGAGTTACGACTTTGGTATCTTTAACAGTAAAATAACAAGTACACGCTTTTTATAGCCTTAAAAAAGAATTTCAAAATTTGCGAAAATAAATTTTGAAATGTAAAAAATATATCTACTTTTGTACTCAATAAAATTGCCCGATCGTCTAATGGCAGGACTCTAGTTTTTGGTGCTGGCTATATAGGTTCGAATCCTGTTCGGGCAACTTTTATAGGTTTTCATGGCCGTTTTTTTTTAATAAGCTAAGTAGTAATACTTAGCTTATTTTTTTTATTAAATTTGAACATTAAATACTATCAAAAAAAACGTAATGATTAACAAACTATGTATTCTACTTATTGTACTAAGCACTATTGCAAGCAATGCAATGGCGCAAGTAAAATTAGCTGGAATAATTATAGATAAAAAAACAAAAAAGCCTGTAGAGTACGTTAATATAGGTATTGTAGATAAAGGTGTGGGTACGGTATGCAACGAAGACGGCAAGTTTGAAATTATAATACCCGAAGACTTGCGCAATAGCCTTATAACTATTTCGCGCATTGGTTATAAAACGGCTACCCTCAATATTTTTAAAATAGAAGGCGAATTCACCAAACTAAAAATAGAACTAGAACAAGCATCAATAAACCTAAACGAAGTAAGCGTACTAGCAACTGATGAAATTACGCTTGGGCAACAACCCGACGGACTGCGAGTAAAGGGAATGTTTAAGGCTTCGGCACTGGGCTTGGAATGTGGCACGTTGGTTAAAAACAAAGGCAGAGTACACATTAATGATTTTAGTTTTAACGTACTTAAAGTGCCTTTTGATTCGCTAAAGTTTAGGCTAAATTTTTACACCATAAAAAACGACAAACCTGCTGACAAAATAAACACCAAAAACATATTGTTTAGCATAGCTAAGCGCGATACGGGTTTATTTTCTATAAACATTGCTGATGATTATATAGAAGTTACCAATAATTTTATATGTACCATAGAGCTGATACAAACCTATGGTGCTAAAGAAAAAGATGCCGAATTTAAATTCTCGGCAAAGCCTGACCCTAAAGGCTTTGTACACAAAAAAGCCGTAAGTATGGGTGCTTGGGAAAAAGTAAAACCCTATAGCTTATGCTTTTGGTTTAATGGTAGTAAGTATCGTTAATTTTTTTTTAATAAATTATATACGCCTCACATTCCCCTCTTGAGGGGTGCCCTTTAGGGTGGGGTGGAACTAAATACAATAAGTACTAAAATCTATACTTAATGAGTAGTACACTAAATCATCAATCGCAACGCCAATTATTTATGCAGCACGTTGCCCTTACCACGCAAGCACCTATTGGGCTAGAGGTAAAGCGTGCTGAGGGAGTATTTATATATGATAAAAACGACAAACCCCATTACGATTTAATAAGCGGAATAGGCGTTGCCAATATAGGACACTGCCACCCCGAAATAGTAAAAGCTGTGCAAGATCAAGCGGCGCAATACATGCACCTTACCGTGTATGGTGAGTATATATATGCTCCGCAAGTGCTATTAGCAAAGGAGTTAACGGATGCCTTGCCTGAGCAACTTAATAATTGTTACTTTGTAAACAGTGGCGCCGAAGCTATTGAAGGCGCTATGAAATTAGCCAAGCGTTATACTGGACGTACCGAAATTATAAGTTTTAAAAATGCGTATCATGGTTCTACGCACGGTGCATTAAGCATTATGGGTAGCGAAGAATACAAGAACGCCTATCGCCCGCTATTGCCTAATACCAAGCTATTGCGCTACAATAACTTTGATGATATACAAAAAATAACCTGCCGTACCGCAGCCGTAATTATAGAAACTGTACAAGGCGAAGCAGGAGTAATTGTTCCTACATCAGGTTATTTAAAAGCAGTAAAACAACAATGCGAACTGGTAGGTGCGCTATATGTTGCCGATGAAATACAAGTAGGCTTTGGGCGTACAGGAACGCTCTTTGCATTTGAACAATATGACATTGTGCCCGATGTATTATGCTTTGCCAAAGCCATGGGCGGAGGTATGCCTATAGGTGCATTTATTGCTAATAAAAACGTAATGAATACCCTTAGCCATAATCCTATATTGGGGCATATAACCACATTTGGCGGACATCCAGTAAGCTGTGCGGCAGCACTTGCTAACTTACAAGTATTGCAGCGTGAGCGCTATTATGATGATGTTGCACGCAAAACAAATTTGTTTCACCAACACTTGCAGCACCCAGCTATTAAAAACTTGCGTACTGCTGGTTTTTTAATGGCCATGCAATTAGATAATTTTGATAATGTACTAAAAGTATTTAACCAATGTATAGCACAAGGAGTTATTGTAGAGTGGTTTTTATTTAATGATGATAGCGTACGTATGGCGCCACCACTCATTATTACTGATGCTCAAATAGTAGAAGTGTGTACTATAATTAAAAGTGCATTGGATAGTGTTTATGTGTAGTATTAAATTAAGATAGTGCCACTAAAAAAACACCTTCATTTACTATTAGCAATATGCCTTGTGCAGCTTGCTAATACTACCGTGGCGCAAAACAACACTACTAAATATATAGCCTATGTAAATGATAGCTTGAGAAATGACCTAAGTACTATACTCACCAAACAAAGCATACCTTACGAAAAACTATCCGCAAAAAAAACATTAACTATTGGGGCACAAAGCTATTACCTAAGTACTGTAGTTTACGATTCGTTAGCGCACAATATTACCTTATACATGTATAACAATTTGGTAGTGCACATTATAGGTAGTATAGATACATCAACGGCCGCTATTGGCGTGCAACCGCAGTACTTAGCGTGGGATAATTTTAATACACTTATTCAAAAAAGATTAACTAATTACGACAATACAGGCTATCCGTTTGCTACCGTGCAATTGCACAACAGTACACTTACTAACGATACGCTTACTACTACATTGCGCATTAACAAAGGCAAAAAAAACTACATAGATTCAGTATTAGTATCTCCTGCCAATGTGCTTAATTACAATTTACTTACATCAATACTGCATTTGCGCAATCGTACTATTTACAACCAAAGTACCATTAACGAAGTGCAAAAACGCATTAACAAATTAGGATTTATTCAACTTAAAAATGCGCCCGTAGTAGAGTACATATCTCCCACTATTTCGTTGTTAAAATTAGATATACAAACCATAAAAAACAACGAGGCGGAAGCACTCATAGGCTTTTTGCCTGATAATATTACGGGTAAAATACTCTTTACAGGTTATGCTAATTTTAAGTTAAACAATGCCTTAAAATACGCTGAGCAATTTATTTTACGTTGGAAACACACTCAACCGCAAGTACAAGAACTAACCACACAGGCAATGGTTCCGCACATTGCAGGCACTCCGCTTGGGGCTAATGCAAGTTTGCAAATATATAAGCGGGATAGTACTTTTCTTAATTCGCAGTACAGTGCCGCAGCCAGTTACCGCTTTACTTATACTAATTATGTGCAGGTGTATTATCAACACAAGGCAAATAGTGCGCTGTCCAAAAACGTAACGACACAAAACTTTTTGCCCAACACACAAACTAATTTGTACGGCTTAAAACTTGCGGTAGATGAAACCAATTACTCCCTAAACCCAATAAAAGGTATAGTTGCCGAGCTTAGCATAGCATCGGGCTTGCGTACTATAAACAAAACTAAAAATAGTTTTTCGCAATTGGAGGGCTACATAAGTATGTACAAACCCTTGATTAATAAATTTGTACTGCATCAAAAATTTGCAGTAAACACACTACTTGCTGATACTTTATATACCCACGAATTATTTCGTACGGGTGGCGTAAAATCGGTACGTGGTTTTAACGACGAGTCTTTGTTTGGCAGTAGCTTATTACAATCTACCACCGAACTGCGTTATATTTTGGGCAAAAATGCCAATGTATTTGCATTGTATGATTTGGTGTATTTAGAAAATAAAAGCACGCAAGCCTACGCTACTAATGGTGGTTTGTTGGTGCATCAACTCTTGCAAGCTACAGGCGTAGGTTTAAACATTGATACCAAAACAGGAATTTTTACGCTCATATATGCACTTGGTAAACAAGATGCCAATAAATTTGATTTGCGCACCAGCAAAATACACATAGGATTTAATGTATTGTTTTAATGTTGATGAGCGGTTTAAAACTTTTATTAACAAAAAAGATGTGTGAAACCTTGCCACAACAAAAATAAAAAGTATATTTGCAATCTCTATTATTAAGTATATAGTAGAGAATAACAATTTTATACAAAAAAAGTGGATACATTAAGTTACAGAACAGTCTCGGCAAACAGTGCTACAGTTACAAAAAACTGGGTAATTGTTGACGCTGAAAATCAAGTTGTAGGTCGTTTGGCTACGCAAATTGCGAGCATCCTACGTGGTAAGACTAAGGCTTACTTTACACCGCACGTGGATTGCGGTGATTATGTTATAGTAATTAACGCTGAAAAAGTGCGTTTTACAGGTAACAAATTGGAAACAAAACAATACGTACGTCACACTGGTTACCCAGGTGGACAACGTTTTGCTACTCCAAAAGAGTTATTTGCAAAACACCCAACTCGTGTTATGGAATATGCTATTAAACGCATGTTACCTAAAAACAAGTTAGGAGCAGTTATGTTTGGTAACTTGCATATATATGCAGGTACAGCACACCCGCACGAAGCACAAAAACCAGTAAAGTTAAATCTTACTACAACTACATCTAAATAAATATGGAAGTTATAAACACACTCGGAAGACGTAAAGCTGCAGTAGCGCGCGTTTTTTTAAGCAAAGGAACAGGTAAAATAACCGTTAATGGTCGCGAATTGAACGAATACTTCACTACAGATCCTATCCGTTTTATCATACACCAACCATTTACTATTACTGAAACTATCGAGAAATACGATATTAAAGCAACAGTAGCAGGTGGTGGGTTTAAAGGTCAGGCAGAAGCATTGCGTTTGGGTATATCTCGTGCATTGGTTGAGTTAGACGCTAACAATAAACCAGCATTGCGTAAAGAAGGTTTAATGACACGTGATCCACGTGAAGTTGAGCGTAAGAAATTCGGTCGCGCTAAGGCAAGAAAAAGATTCCAATTCAGCAAACGTTAATCTATACTTATTCATATTCCATGTCATCAAGAACTACATACAACGAATTACTAGAAGCAGGCGCTCATTTTGGTCACCTAAAAAGAAAATGGAACCCAGCAATGGCTCCATACATTTTTATGGAAAAAAATGGCATTCACTTAATTGACTTAAATAAGACTCTTACTAAAGTTGAAGAAGCTGCTGCTGCATTAAAACAAATAGCAAAATCGGGCAAAAAAATTATGTTCGTTGCTACTAAAAAACAAGCTAAAGAAGTATTAGCGGAAAAAATACCTACCATAAACATGCCTTACGTGGCAGAACGTTGGCCAGGTGGAATGCTTACTAACTTCCAAACAATTCGTAAGACTATCAAAAAGATGTCTACAATTGACAAAATGTTAGGAGACCAAACATTCACGTCTATTTCTAAAAAAGAAAAGCTAACAATAACTCGCGAACGCGAAAAACTACAAAAAGTATTTGGTAGCATTGCCGATATGACACGCCTTCCATCGGCATTGTTCATTATTGACATTACCAAAGAACACATTGCAGTTGCTGAAGCTAAACGTCTTAACATACCTACATTTGCAATAGTAGATACTAACTCAAACCCTAAATTGGTTGATTATGCTATACCTGCAAACGATGATGCTACTAAATCAATAGCATTAATAGTTGATGTAATGGTTAAAGCTATCGCTGAAGGCTTAGCAGAACGCAAAACAGACAAAGACGCATCTGATAAAGATGAAGAAACTGAAGGTGCAGAAGCTAAAGACGAAAAAGGAGACAAAGGTGCTGAACGTAAGGGAGGTGCAGGTGTGCGTAAAAGAAAATAATAATTACTAAAAAATTACATAATGTCAACATTAACAATTACAGCAGCTGATGTAAACCGTTTGAGAACTCAAACTGGTGCAGGTATGATGGATTGCAAAAAAGCATTAACAGAAGCTAATGGCGACTTTGAAGCTGCAGTAGATTATTTGCGTAAAAAAGGGCAAAAAGTAGCTGCTAACCGTGGCGACCGTGATGCTAAAGAAGGTTACGCAATTGCTAAAATTGCTGCTGATGGTAAATCAGGAGTTATATTTAGCTTAAACTGCGAAACTGACTTCGTAGCTATAAATGCTGACTTTGTTAAATTTGCTGAATCAATTGCAGACTCTGCTGTTGCTCACAAATTTAATGATACAGAGGCTTTATTAGCTTCAGATTTAAACGGTGCTAAAATTGCAGACTTAATACTTGATAACGTAGCCAAAATAGGCGAGAAAATTGAGGTTGGTCAGTACAGTACTGTAGCATCTGAAAAAGTTGTTGCTTACAATCACCCAGGTAATCGTATTGCAACTATCGTATCATTTAACAAAAACGTTGATGAGCAAGTAGGTAAAGATGTAGCTATGCAAATAGCTGCTATGAGCCCAATAGCTTTAGATAAAGATAGCGTAGATACTACAACTATTGAACGTGAAATGGAAATAGCTAAAGACCAAGTACGTGCAGAAGGTAAACCAGAAGATATGGTTGAAAAAATTGCTCAAGGTAAATTAGCTAAATTCTTTAAAGAGAATACATTAAACAATCAAGAGTTTATTAAAGATTCTAAATTAACAGTAGCACAATACGTAGCTAAAGCTGCCGATGGAGCTGTTATTACTGGTTTTAAACGAGTAGCACTTTCTTAATTACGCAATTAGATTATTTAAAAAGGGAACGGATTTATATTCGTTCCCTTTTTTTTGAGAATGAAATAGTACACATACACACATTAACCCCATGGCATTAGGCTGGAACGAAATAAAAGATAGAGCACTTACGTTTTCCAAAGAATGGGAAACTACTGCTAACGAGGAAGCTGATGCTAAACCATTTTTAGATGCGTTTTTTAATGTGTTTGGGGTGCCAAGGCGTAAGCTTGGCACGTTTGAATACCGTGTGAAAAAATTAAATGATGCTGATGGCTACATAGATATGCTTTGGAAAGGCATGCTATTGGTAGAGATGAAAAGCCGTGGCAAAAATCTTGAGAAAGCGTATAAGCAAGCTGTAGATTATACAAGAGGGTTAAAAGATTTTGAATTACCAAAGTATATTTTGGTTTCCGACTTTAATGAGTTTGTACTCTATGATATGGAGGAACGTACAAATATTTGTTTTTCACTAAAAGACTTATACAAAAACGTAAAGTATTTTGGTTTTATTAATGGAGTTAACAAACCTACATTTAAAGAGCAAGACCCAGCCAACATTAAGGCGGCACAGTTATTAGGGAAATTTCACGATAACCTAGAGGCTATTGGCTATACAGGGCATGCGCTAGAGGTGTATTTAGTACGAGTGTTATTTTGTTTGTTTGCAGAGGATACAGGAATATTTGAAAAACAACAATTTCAAGATTTTATTACGCAACGTACTGCTGAGGACGGAACCGATTTAGCAGCCAAAATACAAGAGTTGTTTCAGGTATTAAATACAGCAAGAGATAAACGGTTTAAAAATTTAGATGAGCAATTAAATGAATTTGCTTACATAAACGGACGCTTGTTTGAGGAGGTATTACCTTCTGCAAGTTTTGATACCACAATGCGTAATGCGTTGTTGGAATGTTGTTATTTGGATTGGAGCAAGATATCGCCTGCTATATTTGGGTCTATGTTTCAAAGTGTTATGAATCCTAAAGAACGTAGAGATTTAGGCGCACACTACACCAGCGAAAAAAACATAATGAAGGTAATAAAGCCATTGTTTTTAGATGAACTTTGGGCTGAATTTGAAAAAATAAAAAAGGACGAAAAAGCCGTTTATAAGTTTCATGATAAAATAGCAATGCTTAGGTTTTTAGACCCTGCGTGTGGTTGTGGTAATTTTCTTATAATAACGTACCGAGAGTTGCGATTACTGGAGTTGCAGGTTATTTTAACATTACAAACCTTAAACAAACGATACCACCAAATGGATTTTTTGGATATTTCGTTATTGTTTAAAGTTAATGTAGATAAATTTTATGGTATAGAATACGAAGAGTTTCCTGCACGTATAGCTGAGGTTGCAATGTGGTTAATAGACCACCAAATGAATATATTAGTAAGTGTAGAAACAGGTAAGGGATTGTTGAGAGTACCGCTTGTAAAATCGGCAAGTATAGTACATGGCAATGCTTTACAAACTAACTGGCAAACGCTCTTAAACCCTGTAAATACGCACACTGTTTATGCTAACCATACCAATATTATTAATGTAGTAAACGAACCCGAACTACCTTATGGCACTGTAAATATTTACACAAAAACGCATACTAAAACAACCAAAGAGGAAGTAGAAAAAGAAATTACTAACGATATAAAGTTTGATTATATTTTTGGTAATCCACCGTTTTTAGGCTCGCGTATTATGAGTAAAGCCCAAAAGCAAGATTTAGTAGATGTTTCCAATAACGCCAAAAACATAGGCGAACTAGACTATGTTGCGGGTTGGTACATTAAGGCTGCACAATACATACAAGGCACTTCTATTAAAGTTGCGCTTGTAAGTACCAATAGTATAGTGCAAGGTTTGCACACAAGTGTGCTATGGGGAATGCTTATAAAACGCTACAACATTAAAATACATTTTGCACACCGCACGTTTAAATGGAAAAATGAAGCTAAAGGTAATGCTGCTGTGTTTTGTACTATTGTTGGCTTTGCTAACTTTGATAGTGCCAACAAAAGCATATATGATTATGAAGATATAGCGGGCGAAGCACACGAAATAAAAGTAAAAAATATTAACCCTTATTTGCTTGATGCTAAAGATGTGTTTGTAGATAAACGATCAAGTCCTATTTGTAACGTACCCGAAATGAATTTTGGAAACATGCCTGCTGATGGTGGTGAGTTTTTATTTACTACTGAAGAAAAAAATGAATTTTTATTAAAAGAGCCATCAGCTAAAAAATATTTTAAGGCGTTTGTTTCAGCTAAAGAATTTTTAAACAATACACAACGTTGGTGCTTGTGGCTAGAGGGTACTGATAATGAAGAATTGCCAAAATTAGTAAAGCAACGTGTAGATAATGTGTATGATTTGCGCTTAAAATCGGCACGCCCACAATTAGCAGCTACCTCTCGTTTGTTTGCTCAAATAACACAACCTAAAAATGCTGATTTCTTAATTATACCGAGGGTTTCATCAGAAGATAGAAAATATATACCCATTGCTTTTTTTGATAAAACACACATTGCTTCAGACACTTGTTTAATAATACCACATGCCACATTATACCACTTTGGAATATTAAATTCGGAGATGCACATGGCTTGGGTTAATGTTGTTTGTGGACGATTAGAAAGTAGAATTAGGTATTCTAAAGATATCGTTTACAATAATTTTACTTGGCCCAAAGATATTACCGATAAGCAAGTAAAAGCAATAGAAGTTGCTGCGCAAAAAATATTAGATGTGAGAATAGAATATTCAAAACGTTCGTTAGGTGATATGTACAAAATAAAAGATATGCCTGTTGCTTTAACCAAAGCACACAACGAGTTAAATAAACTCGTAGATAAAGCCTACCGTGCTACACCATTTGAAAGCGAACCCAAACGCTTAGAGTATTTATTTGAACTATACGAAAAATATACCGCCGATTTATTTACTACTGAGAAAGTAAAAAAAACAAGAAAGAAATGAACCCTGGAGAAAACTACATACAGAGAATAATAAACTCAGGTAACACAGTACCCAAATCATTTGAATATTGGAGAAAAGGTACCGAATACGAACTTAAATTTGGATTTGGAGATATTTTATATCGTGATTTTGATTTAGCTGATTGTATAAACGAAGACGGTTCTTTTAGATTGGCATTAATTGCCGAAAACGATGGGTTAAAATATTACTCTCGCAATTTTGAGTATTCTTTTACAAGAAAATATAAAATATTAAAAACAAAAAAATAACCTCAAACACAATGAACACACTAAAGTACAAACGCATTTTATTAAAACTAAGCGGAGAGTCGCTTATGGGCAACAAAAGTTATGGTATAGATAGCGACCGCTTAACCGAATACGCTACCGATATTAAAAAAATAACCGAACTAGGTGTGCAAGTAGCCATAGTAATAGGTGGTGGAAACATATACCGTGGCATACAAGCCGAACAAATGGGTATAGACCGTGTACAGGGCGATTATATGGGTATGTTGGCAACTTGTATTAATAGTATGGCTTTGCAAGCAGCGTTGGAAAAAGCAGGGGTATATACTCGCTTACAAACCGCCATAAAAATGGAACAAATAGGCGAGCCTTACATTAAACGTAGAGCTGTGCGCCACTTGGAAAAAGGACGTGTAGTAATATTTGCTGCGGGTACTGGCAATCCTTATTTTACAACCGATACAGCAGCTTCGTTGCGCGCTATTGAAATAGAAGCAAACGTAGTACTTAAAGGTACTCGTGTAGATGGTATATATACCGCCGACCCCGAAAAAGACCCATCGGCAACTAAGTACGATACACTTACGTTTACCGAAGCTTATGAGAAAAACTTAAACGTAATGGACATGACCGCCTTTACCTTATGTAAAGAAAACAACTTGCCTATTATTGTATTTGATATGAATAAAAAAGACAACTTACATAACTTGGTAAATGGTGCGCAAGTAGGGACTATAGTAAAGTAAGATAATGATAATTATAACAAAAGGCTCAACTAACTGTTGAGCCTTTTGTTATAATTATCGTAATCTATCTGCCGATTTTACTAAGTCGTCATCTTTTTTTATGGCACGTTGTGCAAGTATAAACAACATCATACATATTAGTGGCGTAAATAGTCTGAAATTGCTTACCGTAAAGGCGCTCATGCCATTTTCTTCCATTAAATTATTATTAGTTGATGCTAAATATAAAGTGGCAAACAAACTTAATACAGTACCAATATTGCAAAGTAACTGCTGTGTTTTGCGGTTTTTAAACGAAAACAACGAGAACAATGCCATTGCTACTATTACCACTACGCTTGCTACAATACTGGTATTTATGCTACTTTCAAGGACTTGTGCACTTGTATTTACAACTGTACTACTAGTGCCCAGTGTAGTAGTAATGCCCATAGGGCTAACATAAGTGGCTACAGTTCCTACTGCTAACGATGCTCCTAAAAGTGCTGCTAATGCTAAGTAAACGGATTGAATGCGTTGTATCATGGTTATGTATTGTTAAGTAATTATATATATATTATTTGGTTTTTTGCACTCGTAAACAATTGGGTTTAAACGTAATTCGTAATTTTTAATTACTACTTAAATATCTATCGTAAAATTCGCGTACACAACCATAGCCACCATTGGTAGTTAAAGTTACGCTAGCTGTATTTTTTATTGCTAAGCAAGCATCGGCAGGGCAAGCACTAAAGCCTACGGCGCGCATTATGGTAAGATCGTTAAGGTCGTCGCCTATGTGTGCTACTTCGTGCAATGCTATATTAAGTGTAGCACACCATTTATTAAGTATTTCTAGCTTATCGGCCTTGCCTACATACACATTTTTAATACCGAGTAATGTGGCACGTTGGGTTATTAAGTTTATATTTTTTCCGTTAGATATTATTCCTACTTCAAATCCACGCTTAGTAAGTTCGCGTACCGCATAACCGTCTTTGGTGTTAAAACGCTTAAACTCATCGCCACTTTCGCTGTAATACATACCACCATTAGTCATTACGCCATCAACATCAAGTATCAGCATTTTTATTGATGTACTTATAGTATGACTTACTGCTAAATTAACTGTAAGTAATTGGTGAATAGTTACGTTGCTATGTTTTTCTATACTAAGTAATTGATTACCTGTAACGCTTGCATTATCTAGCGTTTTAAGCTCATCAACAGATACATTTAATACTTGTAAAAGTGTAGTAGCTAATGTAGCATTGTGTGCAAGTAAGTAATGTATATTGGCGTTGAGCATACGTATTAAATTATTTTAGATGTTGTGTAGTGTTGCTTTGCAAAAGTACTATTTTAACTGTATTCTTCGGTACTAGTAAATAGCAAACGTAAATCATAATTTTTTAATTTGTAATTACTGCTTAGGTGGTATTATTTCCTTTCCTTTTTTGTTTACATACACTACTTTTCGCCCCATATATAAAGTAAAAATAGTGGGGTTATATATTTCTATTCTGTCGTAGGTGGGTGGTACAAACTCTTTGCCTTTGGTAGTAGTTAGCCCATATTTACCGCCCGACTTTACTTTATACACCCCCTTATTAAACGGAATAATATCATCGTATTGTATAGGTACTATTACTTTGTTGGTGGTGTTAATGTAGCCCCACTTACCATCGGTTTTTACTTTGCTTACACCTTGCTTAAAACTAAGTACTTGCGTGTAAGTAGTAGGTATTATTTCTTTTGCTTTTTTGTTTATAAATCCCCATTTACCATCGGCTTGCACAGGTGCTAAATTTTCTGTAAAATTATCTACACGTGTGTATTTAGGTGCTATTATTTCTATGCCTTTTTTGTTTACAAAACCCCATTTTCCATTTAGCTTAACTAGTGTTAATCCGTTGGCAAAATCGTTAATTTCGTCGTACTGCGGCTTGTTTACTTCTTTACCTTTTTTGTTTACAAAGCCGTATTTTTTAGCGGAGCACACACGTGCTAAATCAGTAGTAAATACTGCCGAAGAATCGTAAGCGGGCTTAGTTATTTCCTTACCCTTGGTATTAATAAATCCCCATTTAAAATTAAGATACACACTAGCTACCCCATTGGTAAATGGTTTTACTTGGTCGTACGTTGGTTTTAGTATTTCTTTGCCTTGTGCGTTTATATAGCCCCATTTTTTTTCGGCAAGCACAGGTGCTAAATCTTGGCTAAAACTATAAATGGTGTCGTAAGTTGGCTTTATAATTTCTGTACCCGTTTTGTTTATAATACCCCACTTAGCACTTAGGCGCACATAGGCTATTCCTTTGTTAAAATCGTAGGCTTTATCGTACATTGGTGGCACAACCTCCATGGCTTTAGCACCTACAAAACCTGTTTTATTATTAAGTATTACACGTGCTAAACCGTCTTTAAAATTGGCTATTTCGTCGTAGCGGGGTTGTACCACCTCTTCGCCTTTGGGGTTAAGCAAACCATATTTTTTATCCAATTCTATTATAGCTACACCATCGGTAATGCCTGCTATAAAATCGTACTTGGGTGGCACAACTTCATTGCCTTGTTTGTCTATTAAGCCCCATTTACCCTTGCTTTTGGCACGAGTAAGTACACGTGTAAAATATTTTTTATCTTTAAAATTACTTGGCTTTTTTTGCGCAAACGCTTGCTGTACGCTTAATGCGTAACATAGCAGTATATTTGCACAACCTAAAATAAATAATTTGTTCATAGTGCTACCAAATATACAGTTGTTTTTTGGTTTGTGAATAACTCTAAATAGTTATATTTGATACAATGAAACTCCTATTACCCCTCTTATTCCTCTGCACTACGCTACACGCACACAACATAGTAATAGTGTGGTCGCAAATGGACACTACCAAACAATACGCTGGCTACAACCAAACGGCTAATGTAATAGCCAACATTGGCGATACTATATATGTAGATGCGGTGCTTACTAAATACAATAATATAAATGGTTTTATGAGTCTTAAAACATTTGCAGGAACAGAAATAGACACGCTTAGTTACACCGCTACCGATGCACATTGTATATTAAAATACGTTTGCCAAAGCAATACTTCTGTACGTTATTATGTAGAAATTGATGGTGTGCAAGATATTGTGTTTTATATAAAACCAAATGCGCCCAATGCACTATATACAGTAGCTACGGAAGCAATACAGCTATATCCTAATCCTGCCAATAATATGTTGTATATAAATAATGCGCTTGCAACTACAATAGAAATTACCAACAACCAAGGCATAACTGTATTAGTAATAAATACCACTACAACCCCTACACCTGTTGATGTAAGCGCACTAGCACAAGGTATGTATTACGTGCGCAACAACGGCATTACCCGCAAGTGGATAAAGCAATAGTGTACGCACACAAACTTGCTTATACCAAACGTTTTAAGAAAAATGTACCAAACGGAACTAACGAAAGTAAGAATGCTATAACCGCATTTTTAAACGACATTTTTACCACAAAAAACATAGCCGCAAGCAATATCATAAAAGCCACAAACAACACTCCGTGTAGCGTTCCCGCAGGGCGCACATACGCAGGCATGTTAAACATATATTTAAGCGGCATAGCTACACACATAAGTAACAAATAACTATAGCCTTCTATTTTGCCTATGCGCAAAAACCAATTAGTAATACTGGCGTGTGATGTTTCCATGAGTGAGTTGTACGTTTTTATTTTTTAATGAATACACAAATGTATATAAAATAGTACGGAATACTTACGTGTACTACATTGTAATTGCAACGAGTATAGTACATTTGGGGTAAAATAATTATTTACCAATGGAAATTAAACGTAAAATAGCCATACTCGGCAGCACAGGTAGCATAGGCACACAAGCACTTGATGTAGTGCGTGCCAACCCCGATAAATTTACAATAGAAGTACTTACCAGTAACACCAATGCCGACCTGCTTATAGCGCAAGCAATAGCCTTTGATGCCAACGCAGTAGTAATAGTAGATACTACAAAATACGAATACGTAAAACAACAACTTGCGCATACTGATGTAAAAGTATTTGCAGGCGCAGAATCACTTGCACAAGTAGTAGCTTTTGATGCAGTAGATATTGTACTTACCGCATTAGTAGGCTATGCAGGGCTATTACCAACCATTGCAGCTATTAAAGCCAACAAAACCATAGCCCTTGCCAACAAAGAAACCCTAGTAGTAGCAGGCGAACTTATTACCAAGTTAGCCCAACAATACAATGTAAATATTTACCCTGTAGATAGTGAACACTCAGCTATATTTCAGTGCCTGGCAGGCGAATGGAATAACCCAATAGAAAAAATATATTTAACCGCCAGCGGTGGGCCATTTAGAGGTTATACACGTGAGCAATTAGCTACCGTAACCAAGGCGCAAGCACTAAAACACCCCAATTGGGAAATGGGCGCTAAAATAACTATAGACTCGGCAAGCCTTATGAATAAAGGCTTAGAGGTTATTGAAGCTAAATGGTTATTTCATTTAACACCCGAACAAATAGACGTAATAGTACACCCGCAAAGTATTGTACATAGTTTGGTACAATTTACTGATGGTAGTATGAAAGCACAAATGGGCTTGCCCGATATGAAACTGCCCATACAGTATGCCTTGGCATATCCACACCGCATTTATGCTGACTTCCCTCGTTTTAATTTTATGGATTATCCGCAACTTACCTTTGAACAGCCCGACCGTGCTACGTTTCGCAACTTAGACTTGGCGTACTATGCCATGCGCAAAGGGGGGAATATGGCATGCGCACTTAATGCCGCTAACGAAGTAGCTGTGGCTGCTTTTCTTGCCGACAAAGTGAGTTTTCTTGGTATGAGCGATGTAGTAGAAACCGCTATGCAAAAAATACATTTTGTAGCACAACCCTCATTAGAAGATTATATAGCTACCGACTTACAAGCAAGGGAGTTGTGCGGGTTGTAGGGGTGTAATTATAAAAAATGAAAAAAGTGTATAATTCTAAATTTGTGAAAATGATACAAAAAACACAAAAAGAATTTTCTAGTGGAAAAGGGATTAAAATAAAATGAAAGAGGTTTGTAGCAATACAATAGGTGCGGAAGCTCCGCACCTATTGCAAACAACTGATAATAAACAAGATGCAATTAGTGCGACACTGACGCACCAATTGAAGACCAACTAAATAATGAAAATGAATAAGGCTATTTTACATTTAAAAAATATTGTTTTTATAATTACCTTTTTTGTATTGTGTAATACAGTTGTGTTTGCTCAAAATACATTTGCGCCTTTAGGTGCGTACTGGAACTACGGTTATATTAACCAATGTGTTAATGGTAATGCTACTTTGAAAGTTACTAAAGATTCTATGCTTAATGGTTATGCAACTAAAACAATTACTCGCTATGAAATTTTAAAAGTATGTCCAACACAAACTATTGATACAATTATAACTAATCTTGGAACATTGCAATTACGTAATGATTCAGTATTTGCAGGAAATCACTACGCAACACCCATAACAGAGCATTACTTGTATAGTTTCATAATGAAAGTTGGCGATACATTAAGTACTGGTAACGATGCTAAAGCGTTTGTGGTTAATATAGATAGCATAAATGTAAATGGTTATTTTTTAAAGCGATGGACTATATACCAATATTGTGTAAACCCTTACAACGGTTACGAAAAACTAATTCATATTATTGAAAACATAGGTCCTATAAACGAGTATTTGTTTTGGTCATTAGATGTTTGTTCTACTGACCCAAGTTATAATAATTTTGAATGCTACAATGGAGGTACGCTTACTTATAATACACCATGTGCTATTGTACTTGGTGAGTTTACTAAAATCAAACAAATTAATATTATTAAAATAGCTCCAAACCCAACATACACAGGTAGTGTAGAGTTACAAACCGCATCTGCCAACAACAAAATAATTACAGTAAAAAATAACTTAGGCATTACAGTTATAGAAGAGAATACGAGCCAAACAACTATTTCATTAACACTCAATCAAAGCGGAATTTATTTTGTAACTATTGTAGAAAAGGGAACGGTACAAACTCAGAAAATTATTGTATTATGAAATTAAAAAACACACTCCTATTAGCTTGTTGGTTAATTGCAACGCAACTATTTGCGCAACAAACAACTGTTGCTGAACTTGAAAAACACGCAATACCAATAACAACAACTAATCCGCACAAGGTTAATTTTGACGAACTACTTCCTTTAAAAGATGTACTTAAAAACGCCAACTTAGTAGGCGTTGGAGAAGCTACACATGGCACGGCCGATTTTTTTGAGTTTAGACATATTATGTTTAAATTTTTAGTTGAACAAAATGGCTTTACTCAACTAGGCATAGAAACTGGCTACGGCGAAACTGTACCGCTTAATAATTATATACAAACAGGCGAAGGCGACCCTTATGTGTTAATAAATGATTTGGGTTTATTTCCATTTAAACATTGGCAATTATATGACTTAGTGGTATGGATGCGTAATTATAACTTAACTGCTAAAAACAAACTTTCACTTTTTGGCTTTAATACTGGATTTACACGATTTTCAATAGATAGAGCAAAAGAAATAATGATGCAAAACAATGTGCGTATTGATACTAACAGATTTGTACAATTAAATGTAATAAGAGATAAAAAAACATTTTATAATCCAAGAACATTTACTAAAGAGTTTAAAAGTAAAATACACCCTGTGTTGGCAGATTTTATAGTGGTTTGTAACGACAATAAAACGACAATAAACCCCAAAGATACTATTGAACTAAACTCACATTTATTTAACCTTACACAGCTAAATAAAGTATGGTTTTCGGGTTTAGATATGGATAAGGAAAGAGAGCCTGCAATGGCTAATTTAGTAGATTACAACACGCAAAACAAAAAAACAATGCTATGGGCGCACAATGGTCATATAGCTAACGACACAACTTATGTACTAAGTATGGGGGCTATTTTAAAACAACGCCACAATGCAAATTATTATACCATAGGTACAAACTTTGGCATAGGTAAATTTATGGCTAAAAATGGCAAAATGAAACTAACAACATTTACTATTCGTCATCAATACAAATGTACTAAAGCCAAGTTGTTTGCTAAAGTACATCCAAATTATAATTGCTATTTTATTGATTTTAACACCGCAAAACAAAGCCCTACAATAATTAAAATATTTAGCCGTTTACCTTATATATCCGCTGACGCTTTTTTTAGAAATACAAATAAGCTATTTTACAGACTTAATTTTCTTGTCCCTAAAGACAAGTACATTCAAATTTACGATGGTTATTTTTATGTGAAAGTTACTCGTGCAATGCAATTATTAAATTAAAAAAAACATGCCACTATCTACCGCCATACAACAACACGCCAATAGCTTAGCGCCTTACTTATTAGGGGTGCGTAGGCATTTGCATAAGTACCCCGAGTTATCGTTTGTGGAACATAACACCAGTACATATATACAGGAGCAACTTACAGCACACCACATTGAGTTTACGGCAGGCATTGCAGGTACTGGCATTGTGGCTAGTATTAAAGGGAACAACCCCAATAGTAAATGCGTTGCCCTACGTGCCGATATAGACGCATTGCCCATACAGGAATTGAACACTACGCCTTACACATCAGTAAACGCTGGAATTATGCACGCTTGCGGGCACGATGTGCACACTACCTGTACATTGGGTGCAGCTATTATTTTAAATACATTAAAAGACAAATTAGAGGGTACGGTAAAAATACTGTTTCAGCCTGGCGAAGAAAAACTACCTGGTGGCGCATCGTTAATGATAAACGAGGGAGTGCTCTACAACCCTAGTGTAGCAAGCATTATAGGGCAACATGTACAAAATACTATACCTGTGGGTAAGGTAGGTTTTTGCAAAGGTATGTACATGGCAAGTACCGACGAATTGTACATAACCCTTACCAGCAAAGGCGGACACGGTGCTATGCCCCACCTTACTACTGATGTAGTAGTGGTAGCCGCACAACTTATATTAGCATTGCAAACCATTACGTCGCGCAACGCAAACCCAATAGTACCAACGGTATTAAGCATAGGCAAGGTGCAAGCATTAGGCGCAACTAATGTATTGCCTACACAAGTAGTAATGGAGGGAACGTTCCGTACATTTGATGAAACATGGCGTACCCAAGCACACACACGCATACACGAAATAGTAAACGGCATTGCACACAGTATGAATTGCGAAGCCAATGTACGTATTGAAAAAGGATATCCATTTTTGATAAACGATGCTACGCTTACTGATGCCTGCATTACAAAGGCAAAGCAGTATTTGGGAGAGGACAATGTACTACCGCAAGATATACGCATGACGGCTGAAGATTTTGCGTATTACAGCCAACATGTGCCCGCCTGTTTTTATAGGTTAGGTACAGGCAATGCCAGCAAAGGTATTAGTGCCAATGTACACACGCCCAATTTTGATATTGACGAAGATGCCTTAGTAATAGGCGCAGGTCTTATGGCATATATGTGTATGGAATAATGAGCGAAAATATATCCATAAAAAATTGGGCTGACGATGATAAGCCGCGCGAAAAATTAATGACCAAAGGCAGGCCAGCATTAAGCGATGCCGAACTATTGGCAATATTAATAAACACAGGCAATACCACCGATAGTGCATTGGACATAGCTAAAAAACTATTAGCAAGTGTAAACAACGATTTATATAAATTAAGCAAACTTACGGTTAAAGAACTCTCCAACGTACGTGGCATAGGCCCTGCAAAAGCAGTAACCATAATAGCCGCAATGGAACTAGGCTTACGCAAAAAAAATGATGTAAAAGAAGAGCTAACCATACTGCGCACAAGCAGAGATGCCTACTACCATTTCCTGCCCTATATGAGCGATTTGCAACACGAAGAACTATGGGTGGTATTACTTAATCGCAGAGGGCAAATAATAAGCACACACGCCGTTACACGTGGTGGTGTAGCAGGTACAGCGTTTGATGTTAAAATAATATTTAATCTTGCCTTACAGCACTTAGCGTCAAATATTATATTGGCACACAATCACCCATCGGGCAACCTAACGCCAAGCGAACAAGATATAGCCATAACCGCCAAGCTAAAAGCAGGTTGTAAATTATTAGACATAAGCCTCAACGACCACATTATAGTAGCGCAAAAAGGATAT
The DNA here is from genome assembly GCA_040080595.1 of Bacteroidia bacterium. GTDB lineage: Bacteria > Bacteroidota > Bacteroidia > UBA4408 > UBA4408 > JACMRI01. Next base: position 20,911 of record JBEBIC010000020.1, read on the forward strand.
TATAGTTTTGGAGATGTAGGTTTAATATAAAATTTGACAATTATCATAACACCGTATCGACATTAGTCACGTAGTTGTTGGGTTAGTTAAAATAAATTTGTGTTAGCAGTTTTAAATTACTGTAGTATAAACATACAATGAATAATTACTAACCAATAAACAAAATAGAGCTATGCAAAAACACGATTTATTACATGAATTTCCTGAGTTAAAAGAAAAAATTCACGCATTAAAAATAAGCGACACTCACTTTAGAAAACTATTTGACGAGTACCACGAAATAGACCACAGCATACACAGTATTGAAACTGGCGCTACTGTTACTACAGACGAACACCTAAACGAATTGCGCAAAAAACGTGTTGTGTTAAAAGATGATTTATACACACAACTAAATAAAAATTAAAAATAAATCCAATGGCATACTTTACAACAAAGTATGCCATTGTGTTTTATGTACAAAATAAGCGTAGATACCAAGCGTGTAGAAAATCTTATTTTATTAATTGGATATAAGCCAATAGCTCTTAAAAAAACGTGTTGAAAAAACATAAAATAGTGTGTGTAATGCAAAAAATGTAAAATAACTATTGCATATTTACACATAAATATTAATTACTAATTACGTTTAAAAATTCACATACCAACACACTAATTATGAGCGAAGCGCAACAAAATATAATAACACGTATAGAAGAAAAATACAAAGCCATAAACCAAAATCCAGACACGCACCTTGAAGGATTAGTATGGGCAAACCCCATAACATATTGGGATTATATATTGCCCGAAGCCTTAACTAGTTTGCAGATACAGCGCACCACTCAGCCCGACGAAATGGTATTTATTATGTACCATCAAGTAAACGAATTATTGTTTAAAATGATATTGTGGGAAATAAATCAAGTAAGTGATGCTGCTGAAGTTACCGCCGATTTCTTTACCGAAAAACTACGTCGTATAAGTCGTTATTTTGATATGTTATCTTCCTCATTTACAATAATGGGCGATGGAATGGAACGAGAACAATACATGAAATTTAGAAACACTCTTACACCAGCAAGTGGTTTTCAGAGTGCGCAATATCGCTTAATAGAATTTGCATCAACCGAACTTATTAATTTAATTGATTACCGTTTTAGAGCAACTATAGACCGTAACACACCTTACGAACATGCGCACGAACACCTGTATTGGCAAGCTGCGGGCAAGGATTTTAAAACAGGCAAAAAGAATACGCTGCTTACTTTGTTTGAGAAAAAATACAAAGCCAGTTTTCTTATTGAAATGGAAAAATACAACACTACTAATCTTTGGACAAAATTTAAACAATTGCCTATTGATGTACAGCACAATACCGAATTAATAAAAGCAATGCGCCATTATGATTATACCATAAACGTAACATGGGTAATGGCACACTACCACGCAGCGGGCAAATACCTAGGCGAAGCAGCTGCAACAGGCGGTAGCGATTGGCGCAAATATATGTTACCTAAATATCAACGCCGTATTTTCTTTCCCGAATTATGGAGTAAAGAAGAATTAGAAAACTGGGGCAACGATGCGTTGTAATTGTTTTACGATATCAATAATGCTCTAAAACAAATTAGTATAACACCTGCTAATCCTTTCACGGTGGCTGAGCGGAGTCGAAGCCCATATCGCACTAGGGCTTCGACTCCGCTCAGC
>JBEBIC010000187.1:0-5440 GCA_040080595.1 Bacteroidia bacterium
GCGCTTTCCGTATTATATGGAAACCTACGGCATGCACAGTATACACGGTAGAGCTACAGCTATTGCAAGTGGATTAAAAGCTACTCGCCCTGAGCTTTCGGTATGGATTATTACGGGCGATGGAGACTCGTTAAGCATAGGTGGTAATCATTTTATACACTTGTTACGTCGTAATTTTGATGTAAATATTTTGTTGTTTAATAATCAAATATACGGCTTAACAAAAGGGCAATATTCTCCTACATCAGAAATTGGAAAAATAACCAAAAGTACCCCTATGGGCGCTATAGATCACCCGTTTAACCCATTAGCACTATGCCTTGGGGCAGACGCTACATTTATAGCCCGCAGTATGGACAGAGACCCTGTACACATGCGTGAAGTGCTTAAACGTGGCAATGGACACAAGGGAACTTCGCTCATAGAGATATACCAAAACTGCAATGTATTTAACGACGGTGCGTTTGAATTATTTACCGAAAAATCAACTAAGAAATTAGAAACTGTTTTTGTAGAACACGGCAAACCCTTGGTATTTGGTAAAGACAACGAATTTGGAATTGTACTTGACGGCGATACACCACGTGTAGTAAACATAGCCGAAGTAAGCGCCAACGACTTATGGATACACGACGAAACCAACCGTAACAAAGCCAATATATTAGTGCGCTTTTTTGATGATGCGAGCCACCAAAGTAATTTACCTCGCCCGTTTGGCGTATTTTACACACAAGACCGCCCTTGCTACGAAGACCAATTAACCGCACAACACGCACAAGCACTGGAGCTTAAAGGTGCAGGCAACTTAGATGAGTTGTTGCGAGGCAGAAATACATGGGTTATTGAATAATGTCAAATTCAATAATCAGTGCTTAAATGTATAAGAGCGTTATTGAAAAGAAAACAGTATTTTTATATTAATCAAAAAACATGAAAAATGAGCTACGCAATATCATTTCAGGAAAGAACCAAGTTAGGTACGGAACTATTATCAGTACAATTGCCAGTTACCTTGGAGGAAGCACGCAAACAAGTAAGTTGGCTAAAAACGAAAGGGGCTATAAAAAACAAGAAACAGAGGTCTTAAAGGAATACGTTGTTAAAAATAATTTATGGGTAACAAACATAGACACATCTAACTACGTAAGTGAGGGTGCTGAACAAAAAGTATATCTAAAAGATGGAGAGCACGTACTTAAATTAAACGATGGTATATTTTATAATTCATGGCAAGATTATTTTAACAACCTGCTACTCCACAATTTTTATTTTGACGATACTGCTTACGAATTGCTTGGTTTTTTACAAGAGGAAAACATCTTGTATGCAGTGGTAAAACAAAACTTTGTAAAGGCTACTGAGAAGACAAATTTAGAAACCGTAAAAGAATTTTTAACTGCTAATGAATTTGTAAACACAAGAAATAACGATTATTTTAATATCAACTTAGGAATTGTTTTAGAGGATTTGCACGATGAAAATGTATTAACAAAAAACGGTGTTTTGTATTTCATAGATACCGTTTTTTTTATTACTGATGAGTTTTATCAAGATTAAAATTAGGCTGTATTAAGTCAATGTTTAGTAACAACATAGTGAATTATTAAGCAATCAAAACGCTACTTAATCTCCTTTTTGTATTTAGCCAAAATATAATTTTTACTTGGAGTTAAATCTATTGTAATAGTTTTAAGTACGTTTAAAATTTCCTGTTCATCTTTGTCGTTATCAAATATTTTTTCTAATACTTGTTGCAAGCTATGGTCGCCAAGATAAAAGTTTTTCATTTTTCGTTTTTCTTGTTCAATTAACAAAATACGTTGGTCGTAAGTTCCTTGTATAAATAGTTGATAGATTTCAATATCATCAGCTTGTGTGTTTTTGTTTTTTGATGTAATGTTTGAACCACGATACACCCTGCCATTACGCTGATCTATTACTGCTGGGTTAAAATTATTATCGTAATGTATAACTCGGTTGCTAAATTTATCAAAGTCTAAACCTTCGTTACCCACACGAGATACAATTAATAGTATTTTGGTCTCATCGTGGCTTTCGTTTACCTTTTTGTTTCTATTAGCTACATTTTCAAGTACTGTTTTTCGGTCTTCGGTAGGGGTGTTTCCTGTTAGGGTGAACACGTTGCTCTTATTAAATACACTAATTAATTTATTTTCTAAAGCCGTTACCGAATCTAGCCAACTTACAAACACAACTATTACATTTTTTTGTTTACTATTTTTTATTTCGTTTATAGTTTCAATCAATTTGGTGTATTTAGCATCTACCACAGTATTTTTATCTAGTAAATTATTAATGGTTTTATTCTTATTTTCATTAATATTATTTTTAGAATAACTTTCATTGCTAGATACTAACTGTGAAAGTTTTGTATTAAACATTGGGTTTTTAGGATCATCTTCTTCTTGTTCTTTTTTACCAATCAACTCTCTATAAAGTAAGTACTGTAGTTGTTCTTGTTCGGTCAATGTTACTGGCACAGGTGTAATGGTTAGTAGCTCTTTGGTATTGCGCACCAGTACATCTCGTAAGTAGTCGTCTAAGCCATTTTTGCAAGGTGCAACTTTATTGCTTATACTTTCCATTTTGGGTCTTTGCTCACCTAGGTTTTCATCTCCTATTAATGTATGAATATCGTGGTCAATGTTTTTTCGTAATCCTTTCAAATTTTCTACCGTAATATCTTTGGGATTATCGGTTAGCTCTTTTATTTGTTTATCTAAAGCATTTAAACCTTTGGCTATTAAACTGGTAATATGTTTAGGATTACGTTCTAACAAACCCAACAATTGTTTTAACTCTTCAGTATTATTTTGAAACGGAGTAGCCGTAAGTAGCAGAATTTTAGCTTTGTCGTTTGTATTTAAAACGGCATTAATTTTTCGTACGGCTACACCGTCTAGTTTTGATGTTTCCTCTGCCGTATCTATACTTCCCGCTTTTAAAGCGTGAGCTTCATCCACTATAATCCAATCAAAAAAGTTTTTTGGAAAATCAGTTGCTGTTACAAATTTAGCATTGTCTCCACCTCCATCTTTAACACTTGGGATTGACGGAAAGCTACTTAACCAAACACCTTGGTTAGATTTATAAATTTCTTTCCATTCTGCTTTTTTAGTAATTATTTTCTGACTACTAAAAAAATACGTTAATTTCTCTTTAGCGGTCTTAGTTACATTCGTTTGATTAATAAATGTTACTATATCACACTTATCTTCCCACTTCCATTTAAGTCTTATAGACGGGTTAGCAATTATCAATACTCTAAAGCGTTCTCGTGTTGATTTTTTTTCTAACAAAGCTTTACTTATAATCGCTAGTGTTTCAAATGTTTTTCCTCCACCAACTTCATCAGCAAGCATTACACCCCTTAGGTTGCTATATATTTGCCAAGCCTTGGGTGTTTTGCGTGTTGGGTAGTCGTGTAGTATTTGCCACGCCATACAGGTAGCTAAGCGTTGCGCTTTTATGGCGGTTTCGGGTAGTATTTGTTTGTTGTCAGTTTTGCCTGTAAGTAAGTCTTTTATATAAGCCATCTTTTTGTAAATGTAGTTAGTTGTTGTTTGCCAATACCTAAGTGTTTAGCTAGTTCGTCAATTCTTTTTTCGCAAGCCTTTACACTATTTGTAGTGTTTGTTTTTTGCTTTAAAATTTTTAATAATTGCAAGGTAAGGTATAGCGTACAACCATCGTTATTGCTATTAATTTCAGTTTCAATCCTCTTCTCTTCATACTCCGAAAAGTATTTTTTTCGCGCAATATTTTCGGTTAGTAATTTTACGTTTTTAAAATACTGTTCCAGTTTTGGGTAGTTGGTAATTTTAACCGCAGTAGTACCCATGTTTATTCCTCTTGTGTTTATTGCACCGTCTAACTCTTTGGTGTTTACGGAGTTAATCCCTTTAAATCCTTCAAATATACTTTCGCTTTTTTCGTTAAGTGCTTTGGTATAATCAGTAGGTACACTTACACACACTTCTACTTTTTTGTCGTCAATATAAAAATTTACTTTTCCGCTACTATCTTCTTTTAATTCAGTGGTACTAAATATTTCGCCATCAGTTTTACCTTTTATTTCTTCGCCATTTTTCGTTTTTGTAATTAGTAATGGCTCAGGGTTATACACATAAGTAGTAGTAATTTCTTGCTCTGTTTTTTCGGCCCAAGCATAGTATGTAGTAGTATTCAGTTGCTCTGTATCTTCTTGTGTTACTTCATAATCCTTCAATTCAGGAGGGCTTAATTCGTTCCAATAATTTGTATTAAACCACGTATTTAGTTCATCTTTGGGTACACTTACAATTACGCCACACTCTTGGTTTGCACCCTCATTAAGCGTGTTAAAAAAACCTTGCTTAGTAAAATTTGCCGAGCCTATATACAGTACACTCTCGTTGGTGCCATATTCTATTAAAACTAACTTAGCATGAAACCCATTTCTTTTGGATTTTGGGTTTATTGGTTGCCAAATTTTAAAGCCAGCATTTTTAAATTCATCTATTTGCACACCATTGCGCAAATACATAGAAACATTGCTAGAGCCAGTAATTTCCATTATTTTAGCTAATTGCTCCCCATACTCTTTAGATACAAACGGAGTAGCTATTTTTATAGCACTTGCTTTTTCTCCTTTTTTATGCTTAGCTAAATAATTGTTTAGCGCATCATATATAGAGGCATCAGTGGTGTTGTGTACAAACTGTGATGTGCTTTCTGTTACTTTTAAATTATTATAGATTAGTTGCTCTAGTGTCGTTTTAAAAATAGTTTTGTCGCCTATTAATTGTGGTTGCAATTGTTCCAAATACGCCACAATTTGGTTGTACACGTACACATCATTTGCATTATCAAAACTAAGTGTGAGTTCAAATGCTATTTCTTTTTCGGTTATAAAACTATCGCGCGAAAGATTGGCACTACCCACTATAAACTTTGCGCCCTCATTGTTTTTTAGCAATGCTAATTTGGAATGAAAACAATTGGTATCATTGGGTTTTAGCGTTTTAATAGGCAAGCAAACTAATGTACTACCGTCATTATCGCTAAGGGTTACACCTTGTTTGTAATCGTGTAAAATTAGTTTGGGTGCGCCACATACTTCAGTAAGTTTATTTATAACATCTTCACTCAGTGTATAGGTAAGAAACACGCTTAGTGTAGGGTTTTCAAATTTCGTAATAGATTCAAAAAAATCGTGTGGTCTTGGTTTCATCATTAGTTTAATTCTTTTAATAAACGTAAAAGTGCAATGTGTCGGTAATTAAAAAAAAAGCGTTTCTCTAACACATCATCTTGTCGCTTTTGGTATGTCTCCCACAGTGCTTTACTATTTTTTTCTTTTAATTTAGTTCCAACTTCATAGTACGTATAACAGCCATTTTTAATATTAAACCATTTACTTTTTGGTCTTATATCTAAC
>JBEBIC010000188.1:0-5422 GCA_040080595.1 Bacteroidia bacterium
CTTATGTATATATTTCGGTTGGAGGTAAAGAACATAAAATTATGAGGCGAGATGCTAAAAATCTTTTCTCAATGCTAAAAAAAACACACGCTCCTAATTTAAAAATAGATTTCTTAAAACTCCCTAATGAGAATCACGCAACTATTCTGCATCAAAGTATTAATGAAGCATTCAAAAAAATATATCCTTATAAATAACTAACATTACACACTATGCCCAAAATAGGCAACATACAACTCCCCGATTTCCCTTTATTACTTGCACCTATGGAAGATGTAAGCGACCCGCCATTTCGCTCGGTATGCAAAGCAAATGGCGCTGACCTTATGTACACCGAGTTTATAAGTAGCGAGGGTCTTATACGCGATGCTATTAAGAGCCGAAAAAAACTGGATATATACGATTACGAACGCCCCATAGGCATACAAATATTTGGTGGCGATGAAGAGGCTATGGCAATAAGTGCACGCATAGTAGATGCTACACAACCCGACTTATTAGACATAAACTTTGGTTGCCCCGTAAAAAAAGTGGTGTGCAAAGGCGCAGGTGCAGGCGTACTTAAAGATGTGCCACTAATGGTGCGCCTTACGCAAGCAGTAGTAAAATCTACCTCGTTACCCGTAACTGTAAAAACACGCTTAGGCTGGGACGAAAACAGCATAAACATAATGGACGTGGCAGAACGCTTGCAGGACGTGGGCATACAAGCCTTATCTATACACGGGCGCACACGTGCACAAATGTACAAGGGCAAAGCCGACTGGGCCAAAATAGCCGAAGTAAAAAACAACCCACGCATAACTATACCCATATTTGGTAATGGCGACCTTACCACACCCGAGCAAGCCGTAGAATGGAAAAATAAATATGGTGTAGATGGTGTAATGATAGGGCGTGCAAGCATAGGCAACCCTTGGATATTTAACCAAATAAAACATTTTATAGCAACAGGTACACACCTTGCACCACCTACTATACAAGAGCGTGTACGCACGGTGCAACAGCACTTAGACTTTAGTATGCGCTGGAAAGGTGATGTAGTGGGCTTAGTAGAAATGCGTGCGCATTATGCTAATTATTTTAAAGGCATTCCTAATTTTAAAGATTATCGTATAAAATTAGTTACCACCAACGAACTAGATGCTGTACACAATTTACTAAACGAAATTGCGGATAAGTTTGCCACAACAGAAGTGGAATAAACTACTAAAACACAAACGTATTAGCTGTTGTTTTATTTTTGCAACAATTGCTTAATACTTACCAAGTGCGAAAACAAAACAAGCGGTACAACCACGCTAGGCAACCACACGTAAGGAAAATAAGCAATAGCAATATTAGGTTGCTCAAATCCTAATAACTGAAACTGAGTGGGAGCAGCCAATACAGCTATTATTACTATGTTTAACAGCAACAAAATACACGCAACATTCCATACAATAAGGGTACGAGTGCTTAACTTTTGTTTTACATATCCATAATAATAAATAACAATAGCAGATATGCCCGCTACAATATCAAAATTATAGCCCTCAAAAGTCATAATAGTAGGTATGTATTTATAACACGCTAAGCCATACAAAACAAGCTCTACAGGTATTCTTATTGTGTGCAAAAGGGTTAGTTTTTGGGCTGATAGTGTAGCTACAAACAATTTGCCTTTAGTAGTAGTAAGTGTTAAAATTATAGTTACTACTGGAGGGAGTATTAACAATACAAATCGGGGTGGTACGCCCATTTCATAAAGATAAAAACCATTTAAGCCTATTACTAACTGTAGTATAGCCCAACTAATAATAAGTAGTAGTGGTAACTTAGCTCTGTTGCTAGCGTTATAAAACTGCGCAATAGTAATAATTGTTATTATTACAAACGATACGTTTAAAAATTGAGGTATTGAGTTCATGGTTTCTTAGTTTTAAAATTAGCACACTACAAACATCAACATATTATACTAATTGCCACTTGTCAATTGGCAAGAAATAAAAAATAAAATTTACCATTACTTCTTTACCAATTCCTTTCTTATTCTGCTCAACGACGTATCAGTAATACCAAGGTAAGAAGCTATGTTTTTGAGTGCCGTTTGCTGAAACAATTCGGGATTTACTTCTATTAATTTTTGATAGCGTTGTTCGGCGGTAAGTTGCACCATACCTAACATGCGCTGTTTTAAGCGAGAATAATTATTAATAAGCATCATACGTCCAAACTCTCTAAATTCGGGTATGGTATGAAAGCATATTTGCAAATCATCAAAGCTAATTTTCCAACATACACAATTGGTTAAAGCTACTATATTGTCGGTAGCAGGTATGCGTTTAAAAAACGATAAAAAATCGTTAGCTATAATGGGTGCGGTAAAAAATTCTGTACTTACTTCATTACCATCAACATCAATACTATAAACTCTAAAACAACCACTTTCCAAAAAATACGAATGCGAACTAACTTGCCCTTCTTGCAATACAAAATCGTTTTTAGCAAAATGAATTTCAGTAAAATAGGCTGAGATAAGCTCCGCCTTAGCTACGGGCATAGGTAGTATATGTTGTATAAAATCAATTAGTTGTTGTTTGCTCATAGTTGTGGGTAATGGCTATTAATGAAGAAAAATTGAGTGTAGTTTTGTGTTAATATATTCCTGTTTTTTTTACTGTATTTTAAGTGTAATCATTTTTAAAAACACCTATGTTATTGCTACCCTATAATTTCGTATAAGCCCCAAAATATAAATGATAAGCCCACGGTAGTAAAGCTGTACATAACCAAATCAAACGATTTGTTGCTATGAAAAAATACGCAGGTTATAAAAAAACCAGTAAGCAAAAACAAAGCGCCTAACATTAGTTTAAACAAACCATCTTTTCGTTTTTGGGTGTAATGCGCTTTTTTAGCGTCTTTGGTTAGCGCACTTACTAATTCTTTATCCGTTGTTTTTTGCAACAACTGTGTTTCAATATCTTCGGCGCTTAGGTTGTTGCTTGCTAAACTTTTAGCTAAGGCATACAACTCTTCGTTGGTAATTGTTTTCATGGCTTTATAAACTTTAGCAACTAATTTACATTAAAATTACCCCTTCAAAATATGATAATAATCAGTTTAAGAAAACAATTTATCTAAACGAAAAAAACTTGTGCATAGTAAAGCTAAACATTGCAAACACACACGCCGATAATATACGTGCTGGGGTTGGGTAAAAATGTACTACCTCTATAAAAAAACGCATTAAAAAATAATTACCCACAAACGTAACCATAGCTACTGCTACAAAGCGTGCAAAGTGTTTATTAGTGCGATTATCCACGGCTTTAAACACAAACAAATTACTCATATAAAAATTAGTAAATAAGCCACATGTAAACGACACTACCAACGATAGCATAGCAGCACGCAAGGTTATAGGAGTATTAAATACGGTAATGATTTTATCACTTATAAAAAAATGTAGCATTATAAAATATACCACAACATCAACCGTAAATGCTGTGCCTGCCGCTATTACGTAGCGTACCAACTGCATTTGTAATAAACGTTGTATAAACAATAACTTAAATACACGTATAATTAATTGACGTACAACTAGCATTACATATACTTATTATGCTGTAAATACTGCTGTACGTAGTGTATAGTACCTTGTTCTAAACTATAAAATGGTTGTAAGTAATTAGCCGTACGTAGCTTGCTAATATTGGCTTGCGTGTAGTATTGATATTTTTCTCGTATATCAATAGGAGTATCTATGTACGATATATTAGGTTCAAGATTTAATGCTTTAAACACACTGATAGCCAGCGTTAAAAAACTTTCGGCTTTGCCTGTGCCTAAATTATATAGCCCCGATTTTTTGCGATAGTGCATTAAATGATACAGTACATTAACTACATCAAGCACATATACAAAATCTCTCAACTGCCCGCCATCGCTATAATTGGGGTTATGCGAACGAAATAATTTTGCTTCGCCTGTAGTTTTTATTTGATTGTAAGAGTGCATTATAACCGATGCCATACGCCCCTTATGATACTCGTTTGGCCCATATACGTTAAAAAATTTTACTCCTGCCCAATAGTAAGGCTTTTGTGCTTGAGCAAGCACCCATTCATCAACCTCTTGCTTACTATCACCATAAGGGTTAAGCGGTACAAGTTGATGCACCGTACTGTGGTCATCATCATAACCATGCTCGCCAAGCCCGTACGTAGCAGCACTTGAGGCGTATATAATACCTATGTTGTGTTGTGTACATAGTGCAAATAAGTGTTGCGTATAGCTTACATTTAATTCGTGTAATAGTGCAGTATCAAATTCGGCAGTATTGGTGCGTGCGCCAAGGTGTATTACAAAATCTATTTTAGCATAATTGGTTTTAAAATACTCCAAAAACACGGAGCGTTCTATTAGGGCTGCGTATTTTTTATCAGCATAATTATTCCTTTTATCGGCATGCGAAAAATCATCAACCAATAGTAAATCGGTATGTCCTTCGTTGTTTAATTTTGCTACCATACAACTGCCTATAAAGCCCGCTGCGCCTGTTACTACAATCATTTTTAGTAGATAATTAATTAGCCATTAAATTAATAAAATCATCAAACAAATAACGTGCGTCGTGTGGCCCAGCCGATGCTTCGGGGTGGTATTGTACACAAAATACTTTTTTATTTTTGATACGTATTCCTTCAATGGTATTGTCGTTGAGATTGAGGTGCGTTACCTCTACATTTGCATTATTAGCTACATCAGTAGCATTAACTGCAAAGCCGTGGTTTTGCGACGTTATTTCGCTTTTGCCTGTAATTAAATTTTTTACGGGGTGATTTAATCCACGGTGTCCGTTGTGCATTTTGTAGGTGCTTAACCCTTGTGTTTGTGCTATAATTTGATGTCCCAAACATATACCAAATACGGTTTTGTTCGCATCTATTAGTTGCTTAACCTCTGCTACTACTTGTGGCATTGCCGATGGATCGCCTGGACCATTACTTATCATATACCCATCAAACGCTTGTGCAGTAAGGGTTTCGTACGAAGTATTCATAGGGAAAATAGTTACATAACAATTGCGGGCTACAAGGCAACGTACTATATTTTGTTTTACGCCAAGGTCTAGTAATGCTACTTTGTAAGTTGCATTAGCATTGCCAGCATGTATTATTTCTTTGGTGCTTACAGTGCTTGATAGCTCCAAACCCTCCATACTAGGCACTTGTGCAAGTAGGGCTTTAAGTTCGTCTATGGTTTTATCTTCGCTACTTATAATGGCATTCATTGCGCCTTTATCTCTAATATACAATACCAACGCGCGTGTATCAATGCCTTCAATACCTACAATACCGTCTTTAATAAAACTATCTTGTACGCTTCCATCGGCATCGTGGCGCGAGTGGTACGTGCTATAACTACGGCATATTAA
>JBEBIC010000021.1:0-22450 GCA_040080595.1 Bacteroidia bacterium
GTGTTAAATGTTTAAAGTTGCGTACGCCTGTAATTACAATATCATTTTGCACCCCAATATATACAATATTCAAATTAGGGTCTATTAAACTTTCGTTTTTCATTTGCACTTGAGCCCCTGCAACGCTTGCTATTATTAAGAATAATAGCATAAGTAGTTTTCCTTTTTTCATAATTATTTTTTATACTACCGTTAAAAGTATTCAAATTCATCAAACACTCCTAATCCAAATAGTGCAAAATCGTATTTTACAGGGTCTTTGGGGTCTAATAGGCGCAATTGTACATCTAACTCTTGCACTGCTTTAGCATCGTTTTGTGTGCGTGTAAGCAAGCCCAACTTACGTGCTATGTTGCCCGAGTGCACATCTACAGGGCACGAGAGTATGGCGGGCGATATTGTTTTCCATATTCCAAAGTCCACGCCATTATTGTCTTGGCGTACCATCCAACGCAAAAACATATTTATACGCTTAGCTGCCGAACCTCGCATAGGGTCGCTTATGTGTTTTTGGGTGCGCGATAAATGTTCAATTTCAAAAAACACACTTTTAAACTTGGATATACTTTCCTGCATTGATGTAGGACTTTGATGCTTGGCAAATACAGCTTCCAGCCCATTATGATGGGTGTATATATGTTGTAGTCCTTTTATAAAACCTACCAAATCGTGTGTGTTAAATGTGCGGTGCGCAAAGTTTTCTATAGCCAACAAATGCTCCTCACGGTGCGTCATTACAAAGTCGTAGGGGCTATCGCCCATATACGCCATCATACGTTCGGCATTTTTCAATATCATTTTTCGGTTGCCCCATGCTATAGTAGCACTCAGGAAACCCGCTATCTCTATATCTTCCTTGCGTGTGTATAAATGCGGAATGGCTATAGGGTCTAACGGTATAAAGTTGGGCGTATTGTAGTGCGCTACTTTTTGGTTGAGAAATTGTTTGAGTCCCTTTGTTACCATAGCGTGTAAAATAATTACGAATTAAAAATCACGAATTACGATTGAATTATTTACTCCTAAAAAACACAGTACTAAATTAGTATAAGTAGTTTTTTAAAACAACGATTTTATGTACGGCATAGTGTAAGTAAGCGAACTTAATATCAATGCCCACGCCACTACTCCGCCTAACAAATACGACAGTACGTAACGTGTGTTTTTAAAATACTTAACATTAAATCTAGCTGCAATAATACTCCCCACAGGCACTGATAGCAAGGGCGGAGTAATAATAGCCAACCCCAACAAGCCATGGCTTTTAAGTACGCGTACTATAAACCTATTGGTTTTGGTAAATACTTTTTTCTTAGCGGTAGTTGCAGTAATTGGTTTTGTAAACCAACGTTCTATAATATATTCGCCTCCAAAAAAACTAACAAATACGCCAATAGTACCGCCCAACGCCAATCCTATAAAGGTTTCTATAAAACTTAAATTAGCTGCTAAAGCAAATGGCGTAGCTATTTTAAACGCAAAGGCGGCAAAAAAAGTAACGGTAATTATTTTTATTATATTGCTCATTACATCTATTTTTTTATTTAAAACATTACTACATTATTACTTGTTTAGCTATACTATTTTCACTTATAAATGGTCGCTATTAAACGTAATTTTTAATTCGTAATTAATATCAGCCCAACAATCCACGCCCTGTTTTGGCTATTTCGCCACTGGCTTTTAGTTCTACCACTAGCTTATCCAATATACCGTTTATAAAGTTTTTACTCTTGTCGGTACTGTATTCCTTTGATAGCTCTATGTACTCGTTAAGGGTTACTTTTACTGGTATTTCGTTAAAATAAGTAAGTTCTATTATTGCCATACGCATTAGCAAAATATCCATATTGGCTATACGCTCCAATTCCCAGTTTTGAGTTTTGTCGCTTATCATTTTTTCCAATTCCTTATTGCGCAATAATACTCGTCTAAATAATTCAAACACAAAGCGTTTATCATCTTCGGTATCTTTGTATAAGGGTTGCAAACGTGCGCTATTGGTTGTTTTTTCTTGGAAACTTTCTATCGTTTTTACTACCGATACATTTACCATATAAAAATCGTCTAACCAATATATGCTTTTATCTTCGTACAAGTCCTCAAAATACTCGTTATTGGCTATAAACTCTACAAACAAATCTATTACAAAGCGCTTAGCATCACTAAAATAATTAGTAGGCTTTGCCATGTATTCTTTGTACAAATCGCTTAGTCGTATTTTGTTAAATAGCTTACGTAGCATTTCGTGCTCATCAGTCCACGATACCTTATATTGCTGCATTTTAGTAACTAATTCGGCATTACTTACAATCATACGCAATGCCAAGTTATTTACAAACTTAGTATTGGGCGATAGGTCTTCGGGCGTAGGTAATTGTTTTTGTTTACCATCATCTATTATACGTTCGGCTATGTGCAATAATTCGCCAAACAACGATAGTTGGTGTATGTACAAGTCATAGTATTTATCAATGCTACGTTGTAACTCTTTTTCTCCCATTTGTAAGTCAAATTCTGGAGCACTAAATTGAGCATAAAGACTGTGAAGGGCTTTTACTCTTAAATGATGGCGATTAAGCATTGTATGAAGAACGATTTTTATTTTAGATTACAAACATAGAAAATACTTACTACATTTATCTACGTTTATTTGCTAAAATGTGTTATTTTTATAAAATAATTTAATTGTACAACGAACGATAATTTAAACCGTATAACCCCTATGTATAACCAAACCAATATGTTTAACGAACTAAATAACACCGCTACTAAACTTACTAATAGCTACACTGCGTTTAAAAACCTGCCCGAAATTACACTTGCTACCACTCCCAAAACGCAAGTATATACTGATGATAAACTTACGCTCTATCGTTTTAACAGAGAAACGCCTGCTACCACCAAAACTCCAGTACTTATAGTGTATGCCTTAGTTAATACTTGGCAAATGATGGACTTGCAGCCCGACCGTAGTTACGTTACAAACTTACTTAATCAAGGGTTAGACGTGTATTTGATAGACTGGGGAACAATATCACAGCAAGATAAATACAACACCATGAACGATTATATAAATGGTTACGTAAACAATTGTGTGGATTACATACGTGGGCATCACAAGCTCGATAAAATAAACCTAATGGGTATATGCCAAGGTGGTACATTTAGTACTATATACTCGGCAATACACCCACAAAAAGTAAAAAACTTAATTACGTTAGTAACCCCAATAGATTTCAGTACCAACGATGGTTTATTGTTTAAATGGGCTAAAGACATGGACTTTGATGAATTAGTGAAAAACTACAACGGCATTATTCCAGGTTCGTTTTTAAACGTAGGTTTTGAAATGCTAAAACCTATGATGAAAATAAACAAAGGGCAAGGTTTAATGAATGCCATAAACGACGAGGAAAAACTACTCAACTTTATGCGTATGGAAAAATGGATTGCCGATAGCCCCGACCAAGCAGGTGCTTGCTACCTACAGTTTATGAAAGACTTATACCAAAGCAACAAATTAATTAATGGCGAATTAGTAATAGGTAAGCATACCGTTAATTTAAAAAACATAACTATGCCATTGCTTAATATTTATGCTACCGAAGATCACTTAGTACCACCATCGGCAACTATTCCGCTCAACGATTATGTAGGCACTAAAGACAAAGAAATATATTCGTTTAAAGGTGGGCACATAGGCGTATTTACAGGTGCTCGCTCACAAAAAGAACTTGCTCCTACAGTGGGCAAATGGTTAATGAGCCGTGATAAATAAATAAAAGTATATTTGTAGTCAATAACAAAAAACCAACTAATGAAATTAACAACAACTACTATACTTACCGCTTGCGCAATAGCTACACAACTCACTACTGCTGTAGCGGGTGGTTTTCAGCTTAATGCCCAAGGCACAAAACAACTAGGCATGGGGCATATAGGCACAGGCTTAGCTACCGATGCTAGCGCATTGTTTTTTAATCCTGGAGCTATTAGTTTTGCCGATAGTGCACGCTTACGCATAGCTGGTGCAGGTACGTTTATTAATGCTAACGTGCAGTATATGAGTGGTTCGTATTCTACACGTAATACACCACATTTAGGCACACCTATTAATTTATATGCAAGCTATCAACCACTCAAAAATATTCCTTTAAATGTAGGTATGGCTATATACACACCGTTTGGTAGCCATTTGGAATGGGATAAAAACTGGGCAGGAGCAGCCGTAATACAAGAAATAAAACTCAAAACTATTTTTTATCAGCCCACGGTTTCGTACCAAATAGGGAAGTATTTTGGTATAGGTGTTGGCTACGTTATTGCCACTGGCGATTTTAGTTTGGCTAAAGCCGTACCTTTGGCTAACCAGCAAGGCGAAAACGGACAAGCGGTACTTACAGGTAAAGCATCGGGTACAGGTGTTAATGTGGGCGTTTTTGTAAATCTAACTGACAAATGGAACTTCGGTATGAACTATCGCTCACGTGTAACCGCTAAGGTAAAATCGGGTACATCTACATTTACTACACCTGCTTATGTTTCGCAATATTTTCCTGCTACTAATAACTTTACTACACAACTTAATTTGCCCGATGTATTTACAGTGGGTGCAAGTTATAAGTACAACGATAAACTTACATTAGCTACCGATATTATGTTTGCCGACTGGAGCAGCTACGATAGTTTAATTATTGATTTTGAAACCAATACTGATAAACTAAAAGATACACACCAAGCCAAAAAATGGAAAGGTGCTTACATATATCGTGTAGGTGCTAGTTACAAAACTACTGATAAACTTACCCTGCGCGCAGGTGCTTACTACGACGTAAGCCCTGTAAGAGATGAGTATTTATCAGCCGAAACACCTGATGCCAGTAAAGTAGGTTTAACTGCGGGTGCTAGTTTCATTGTAGCCAAAAAACTAAGTATTGATTGCGCTTTGTTGTACATAGAAAGTGCTGCACGCAACGGTGGTAACGCCGAAGTTAATTTTTACGGCACTTACAAAGCTAAAGCCACAGGCGTAAGTTTAGGTGTGAGTTATACTTTTTAAAAAAAAACACGAAACAATTAAATAACAACAAAAACAATTCAAATGAAAAAAATTTACTTAACATTAGCAGGCTTAACAATAGCGGCTGCAAGTCAAGCGCAATACGGTATGGGCCGTTATGCAAGCAAAGTTTTTGCTAACAATATAGACTCTACTATTGATGTAGTATATGGTAGCGGAAAATCATACACCAACGCTACAGTATCATTAAAAATGGACGTGTTACAACCGCATGCTGATAGTTTAGCTGCGCGCCCTTTAATAATATGGGTACACGGAGGTAGTTTTGTAGGAGGTAGCAAAACCGACGAAGCTCCTATTACAAGAGATTATGCACAAAAAGGATATGTAACCGCCAACATTAATTATCGTTTGGGCTTTTTTCCATTTGATTCTATTAACGCATTTAAAGCTGCAATAAGAGCTACACAAGATTTAAGAGCAGCAATACGTTTTTTTTATAAAGATGCACGTACAACTAACACATATAAAATAGATACCAATAAAATATTTATTGGTGGTACTTCGGCAGGTGCTATTACAGCATTGCACGTAGCTTACTTAAAAGAGGCGTGTAAAATTGAGGATTTTGTAGGTGGTGCATCAGCATTAACTGCACTTGGTGGTTTAGAAGGTATTAGCGGTAACCCAGGTTATCCAACCAAAGTAGCAGGTGTACTTAATATGTGTGGAGCATTATTGCGTTACGATTTTATTGCTCAAAACGATGTGCCATTGTGTAGTATGCACGGCACCGTTGATGGTACTGTAGCTTACGGACGTGCGCCTGTTACTCCTGGCGTTACATTATTATACTTAGATGGTTCACGTATGATTAAGCAAGGTACAGACGCAATAAGCCACGACCACGATTTTTACACCTGGTACGGTGCCGACCACGTTCCTTATAGTAACGCTGGTGCTTACTTAGATACTATGCTTAACTTTACAACAGGCTTTTTATTAAAGCATGTTACGGGAACTCCTGTAAGTTTAGTACCTGCTCCAAACGCTTATTTAGGTGCGCAACCATTATATACTTACACTACTAACTGTCCTGTAACTAGCGTAGCTAATGTAGCAGAAAACAATGTTGTTGTAGCACCTAATCCTGCTACTGATGTTGTAACTATTACTTCATCAACATTAATAAACGAAGTGGTGTTATATAACAGGTTCGGTAATTAAAACCGAAAAGATAAACAATAACACTGCAGTAATTAATCGTAATGAACTTAGTGCAGGAACTTATATCTTAAAAGTAATTAAAGGTAATGAGGTTGTAACCAAGAAAATTATTTTTAATTAATACAAATAGTAGTTCTCAGTATCAAATATTAACTTATATTTGATACTGAGAATTTAAAATTATTCATTAGCATATTTTAATATTAGCATACATGATTACTATTGATTACAAAACAGACTATGCCATTGTAACTATCGTTGCCGAAAAGTTAGATGGAACTATTGCTCAAGATTTAAAATCGGAGTTTATAAAAGTAAGTGCACGTAATATTAATACAGTTATAGTGGATTTATCTAATAATAAATACTGCGATTCATCAGGGCTAAGTGCTCTACTAGTAGGCAATAGATTATGTAAAAATGCAGGTGGTAAATTTTTTATTACTTCATTGCAAGAAAATGTTGCTCGTTTAATTCAAATATCGCAATTAGATACCGTATTATTTATTTCAGCTTCGGTAGCAGAGGCAGAATCAAAAATTTAAAAACAATAAATTAACCATAACAATTAAAATCCAGAAATCATGAAAAAATCTTTACTAACAGTAAGTTTATCAATTGCAACAGTTGCCGCTATGGCACAAGCGGTATGTACGGCAGATGTATCTTGCTTACCTCCAACGCAAACAGGTGGTGTATGCCCCGATTCGGCATCAGCTATTCCATTATTAACGGGTACAGTAGGTTCGCCTTTAACAGTAACTTTTAGTGTTAAAATACCAGCTTCAACTACGTATTCTGGTCAAACAGTTACTCTTAATCAATTTGCAGTAACTAATATTGAGGCTAAAGTTAATGGTGCTTTTGGTCCACTAAGTGCAGTAGGTATGAACTACTTAGGTGCAGGTACAAACTCGCCTACTTCAGGTAGTGGTCCATCAGGTGTTACTATGACTAAATTTTGTTATTTTCCTGCACCTGCAACTGCTGGTAAATGTATAGTAGTATCGGGTACACCTACAGTTGCTGGTGTATTTCCTATCAAAATATCATCGCAAGCAAGAGGTGTTATTTTTGGTTCTACAATTTGGGCTCCTGCACCAGACGATAACAGCTACTATTTAACTATAAACGCTGGTCCTAATGGCTTAAATTCAACGTTAGTAAACAGTGCTAAATTTGGTGTAATAGCTGCTAATCCTAATCCATTTGCTGATAATACAACTATACTTTACAATTCACCTGAAGTAGCTAAAACTACATTTACAGTATTTAACGTATTGGGCGAGCAAGTATATACTAACGTTTATACTGCACAATCAGGACAAAATGCTATAGAATTTAAAGCTAACAACTTAACAAGTGGTGTATATGTATATACATTAACTAACGGTAAAGAAACAACTACACAACGTTTTGTTATTGAAAAATAATTAATAACAAACGTTGCTTAATCTATTTTAGATGAGTTTTAAAGTAACTATTTTAGGTTGCGGGTCGGCTACTCCTACTGCGCAACGTAATCCAACCGCCCAAGTAGTAGAACTACATGGGCGGTTTTTTTTAATTGATTGCGCCGAAGGAACACAAATGCAACTGCGCCGCAACAAAATTAATTTTCAGCATATAGACCACATATTTATATCGCACTTACACGGCGACCATTTTTTTGGGTTGATAGGTTTTATAAGTAGTATGCACCTTTGGGGGCGCATAAAACCATTGCATATATACGCCAACGAAAAATTGCGAGAAATAATAGAACTGCAATTAAACTCGTCCGACTCCGTATTGCGTTACGAAATTACATGGCACAGTCTTAATTACGATGGAAAACATAAATTATATGCCGATAAAACAGTAGAGGTATTTTCGTTTCCACTCAACCATCGCATACCTACTTGCGGTTTTTTAATACAAGAAAAACAAAAAGAGCGTAACCTTATTCACGCCAAAATAATAGAGTATGATATTCCAATAGACCAAATATCGGCTATAAAACAAGGGTCAGATTTATTGTTGGAAGATGGTACCCCCATACCCAACGATGAGATAACAACAGCGCCACCAAGTACACGCGATTATGCTTTTTGTAGTGATACTATATATGATGAAAATGTGTTACAATACATTAAAGATGCCACCTTGCTATATCACGAAGCTACATTTATGCACAATTTATTAGACCGTGCCAAAGAAACTTATCACAGTACTACCATACAAGCTGCTACCATAGCGCAAATGGCTAATGTACAGCAATTGGTTATTGGGCATTATTCTGCGCGATACGGCGACACATTACCTCTGTTGGAGGAAGCCCGAACGGTATTTGCAAATACACAAATGGCAATGGACGGACGTGTATTTGAAATTTAAGACTTATGTGACTTTGACGTAACTAAGACTCCAAAGTAAGAACAAAGATTATAAACTAAAATGATAAAACCCTACAAACACATACTGCTTGACCTTGACCGTACCCTGTGGGATATGGACAAAAATAGCTATGAAACTATGCAAGAGTTATTTGCAAAATACATTAGCATAAAACCCGAAGTAACGTGTACGTTTGATGAATTTTGGAAACACTACACTCCAATAAATGATGCCTTATGGGAGGGTATGCGCAATGGCACGGTTGATAAACAACAACTACGCTACGAACGCATAAAACAAACCTTAGTAGCCGTACATATTGACCATTTGTTTACCACGCATCAAATAAATAAAATAGGGCTAGAATACACTACTACTGCACCACTCAAAACAAACTTAGTACCCAATGCTATAGAGTTATTACAGTATTTAAAAGAAAAACATTACGAGTTGCATATAATAACTAATGGGTTTAAAGAAGCGCAGGTAACCAAATTAAAACAATGCAACATAGCGCATTATTTTAAACATGTTATTACCTCTGAAGATTTAGGTGTTTCAAAACCTCATTTACGCTTTTTTACAGCTACATTGCACATTATAAAAGCCAATGCAAATGAATGCTTAGTAATAGGCGACGACTTAGCCGTAGATTGCGAAGGAGCAGCCAATGCGGGTATTGATAGTGTATGGTTTAATTATTTAAACATAACCAAAACGGTAAATTACAGTACTATTAAAACTATAACTAACCTTAACCAATTGCAGCATACTATTATATAAGCATAACACCTATTAAATATGTCGCTGGTTATTAAGACTTAGCTAAACCTGTTTTACTTATTATGCTACTTTCTTGGTAGCTTTCGTAGTCGGTATTTATGTCCCAAAGATTGTGTGTAGCATTATTCAAAATGTTATCGGCAGCAAGCATTCCCATTAATATACTGTGGTCTTGGTTATTGTACTTAAATGCTCCATAACGCCCTATTACACTCATGTTTTTAATGCCTGTAAGATATTCCTGTACGGGTAATAAACTTTGTTTGTAGCCTGTGCTATACACTGGGTAGCAACGTGGTATGCGGTACACGTAACCATCGGTTATTTGGGCAGTGCCTATTAAGCCTGTTTGCTTGGTTTCGTACTTGGCAAGTGCAATAAGTTCTTCATCTGTTTTGGTGTAAAAATCATCGTTATAATTACTCCAATATTCCAAACACAATATAGTTTCTTTTTGATTATTGTTGATGTGAGGCACCCAATTGCTAAAATTAGTTAAACGCCCCAGTTGCAAGTCGGCACTGTGTATATACAGCCAATTATCAGGGAATAGGTTAGTAGCATTTACTTTTATATATACTAATATAGTGCTACGGTAAGTTAAGTTAGCACATAAGTTTTTAATATGTTCGGGCACTCCATTTATGCGTTGCACCATAAGCGTAAGAGGCATAGAACTTATTATATGGTCGTAATAGTGTGTTTCGCCATTTTCTAATAATAAACCTATAGCGGTGTTGTTTTCTACCAGTACTTGCTTTACGGCAGTATTGGTAAGTACTTGTCCACCATTGGCAACAACAGTTGCGCTCATACGTTCGTACACGCTTCCAGTGCCTCCGTGCGGATAGGCAAACTCATCTACTAATGATTTGTGGGTATTGTTTTTCCCGCCCTTTAAACCATTAATAATAGCTTCCCATAACGAAAGTTTTTTTATGCGTTGTGCTGCAAAGTCGGCATCTAGCTGCGTGCAAGGTATGCCCCACAATTTTTCGCTATAGGTTTTAAAAAATATTTGGTACAGTCGTTTGCCAAATCTACTGGTTACCCAGCCTTCAAAATGGGTGGTGTTTTTAGTAGGAACAATACGCTCGGCAACATAGCTCATAAAGCAAATTACGGCTTCTACAATGCCCAATTTTAGCAAGGCATCAATAGGTTTGAGCGGATAATAAAAAAACTTTCCTTTGTAATAAATGCGAGTAAGACGGTTTACCATTTCGTAATCGTTACCCACTACTTCTAGCCATAAATCGTTTATGCGTTTATCATCGCTAAAAAAACGATGCGGTCCTATGTCTATTTTTTGATTCCACAAATCAATAGTTTTAGCCAAACCTCCTACCTGCGCTGATGCTTCGTACACAGTAACATTAGGCGTTTTTTTACTTAATTGATACGCTGCCGTAATGCCCGCTGGGCCAGCACCTATTATAGCTATTTTCAATTAAATGTGCCCGTTAAACTAATTAATCAATATTCATTTCAGGAATTTCTCCCTCTACTATTAGGTTTGCTTCAGTGCTTTTTATAATGTGTTCTACTGTTACACCTGGTGCACGTTCAAGTAGTTTAAAGCCCTTATCGGTAACTTCAATAACTGCTAATTCGGTAACTATTTTTTTTACACAACGCACACCTGTAAGTGGTAAGTCGCATTTTTTTAGTAATTTACTTTCGCCTGCTTTGTTTACGTGTTGCATGGCTACTATTATATTTTTGGCCGATGCTACTAAATCCATAGCACCTCCCATTCCTTTTACCATTTTGCCTGGTATTTTCCAGTTGGCAATATCTCCAGTTTCCGACACTTCCATTGCGCCAAGTATGGTTAAATCTACCTTACAGGCACGTATCATTCCAAAACTCATAGCACTATCAAATATTACCGAACCTGGCAATAAGGTTACGGTTTGTTTACCAGCGTTTATTAAGTCTGCATCTTCTTCGCCATCTATTGGGAAAGGCCCCATACCTAATATTCCGTTTTCCGATTGTAGTTCTACGTTTATTCCTGCAGGTATAAAATTAGCTACCAATGTAGGTATGCCTATGCCTAGGTTTACGTACATTCCGTCTTTTACTTCTTTGGCTATGCGTTTGGCTATTCCGTTTTTATCTAACATTAGTGTGCTGTTTTTTATTTGGATAAAATAATTTGTGTGTAAATGATTACGAATTAAACCCTAAAGCCCATCACCAATATATCATCTACTTGTTCTTCTTGCCCTCTCCAATCTTCAATGGTTTGCATCATTTTTTGACGTTGGTCAAGCATTGGCATATCGTTTATTTCTAGTAATAATTCGCGTAAGCGACGTGCTAAAAATTTCTTTCCTTGCGGCCCTCCAAACTGGTCGCGATAACCGTCAGTACTTATGTATATGGTATCGCCCTCTTGTAGTTGAATTATTTTGTTGGTATAATGCTCTTCGGCAGTGGCTACAAATATTCCTATTGATAATTTATCTCCATCTATTTCTTGCACTTCTTTATTACGTACTAAATATAACGACGTGTAAGCACCTGCAAATTCTAGCGTTTTAGTTTCTAAATCAATGGCGCACATACTTATATCCATACCATCTTTACTGGTTGATGTAGCATTATTTTGGTGCAAAGTTTCGCTTACACCACGGCTAAGTTCGTCCAACACCATTGATGCTGTAGGGTTTTCTAAACCTATTACGGCATTTTTAAGCAAGTTATACCCTACAATACTCATAAATGCACCTGGCACACCATGCCCAGTACAATCTACTGATGAAAAGAATACTTTTTTGCCACGTTTCTCCACAAAATAAAAGTCGCCACTTACAATATCTTTGGGTTTAAATAGTATAAATGATTGTGGTAACACTTGTTTTACGAAAAACTGTGGAGGTAATATAGCATCTTGTATGCGTTTGGCATATCTAATACTGTCTGTTACTTGCGAGAATACGTATTCTAACTCAGCACGTTGTGTTTCTATATGTTCTTTTTGGCGTACTACCTCTTCAGTACGCTCCATTACTTTAAACTCTAGCATACGCTCATTTTCGGCAAGGTCGCTACGCATCTTTAACAATGCTTCGCCTAGTCTGTCTTCTTCGCTTAGGGGTTTGTAGTCGGAATCGAAGTTACCCGCACCCACTTCTTTGGCAAACTGTGTGGTACTTTCCAAACCTAATTTTAGGTTACTTACCGCTATAGACATATCGCCTATTTCGTCGTTTCTATATTTTATTATCTCAGCAGGCATTATACCTTTTGCTAATTTTTGTATAAAAATACGTAGTTTATCAATAGGTAAAACGATAGATCTTACTGTAAATACGGCTATTAGCAAACCAAATATTACCAATACTACGCCCATACTATTTACTACATTTTGTAATAAATCAAACGAATTAACCATTTCTCGGCTAAAAAAATTGGCGTTTTTACGTTGATGAGATGATAATTTTTCTAGTTGCTCTAGTATCGTTTTTGTACGAAGTGTTATATCTCCAGTACGCTCAAACATTGGGCTTATCTCAAACATATATATCATTGGATCTTTGTAAGCATCTAATGAATTTAACTGGCTCATTACTAACTTATGACTTTGAAATAATGTATCTACTGATCCCAAAATAGCGTTAAGTTCTGCTTTACTATCCTCGTCCCACGTTTTTGAAATTTTTAAGATATCATTTTTAAGCTGAGGGTGTTCTGTAAGAATTAGTCTGCGTAAACTTGGAGCGTCTGGGTTATTGTTGGGTGCTCCTGCTCTAAACCAGTTTTCAACCCACATTTTAGATTGGGTAATTTCAAGTTTAAACGCTTCAATAATTTGTACCGAAGGACTTATTTCATAGTTTATTCTATCATTAAGTCCTCTACTACTTTTAACAGTAGCTAACGTAAATAAAAATGCGATGGTAGTTAATAGCAATAATGCCCCAAAACCCAAGTAAAGTCGTACGCCTATGGTTAATCGTTTTTTCACGCAGTACGGTTTATTTGTAGGTTTCTAATTCAAGGGTGTATTTTGCGTCAAGTTCCGTTTCGTTTAAGCCCTTGTATATATTACGCAAGCCTTCTACTACACCTTTATCTTTTCCGTACTTGTAAGCACGTAATAAATAAGGTAATGCCTTACGAAACTGCATATTAGCTTTTTCTTGCGCATCATCAAGCAGTGTAATATCTTCTATAAGTTCAGGTGCATTTACAATACTCGTACCTTTGTTATAATAATTAACGCCTATTTGTTTGTTAGCATTAGCGTTGGTACTATCTACTTTTAATATTTGGGTGTATTGCTCAATAGCTTGTTTAAAAGCATCTTCACGTTTGTTATCTTTTTCAAAAATGGATACAAACACACTACCTAAAGCGGCTTTAAACTGTAATTCTTTTTGTTTTACAATAGCATTGTTAGGATCTATTACAGCCATACATTGTTTGTAATAACTAAAATATTCTATTGCTTTGTCGTAGGTTGCTTCATTTAATAATGCACCTGCTTCGTTACTAAATTTGTTTGCTAACGCTTTAATAATTAACGAATCTTGGTCAAAATTTTCTTTTTTAGGGTCTAACTGTATTGCTTTTTTAAGAGCCGTAAATGCTTCTACACGTGTTTTGTGTGCTACATCGCCAGTTTGTTTTTTGGCAAATTCTTTATATATAAATCCTTTGTAATACCATACTTCCCATGTAGTATTTTGTGCTGGGTCTTTTACACATTTATCAATAATGGTTACTGCGCCCTCTACATTGCCAGCTTGCAATACATTTACAGCTTCCTCAGCAGTATTGGTTTGCGCCATAGCCGAAGTGGCAATGGTAGCAACCATTACAAGAGTAAGATATATGTGATGTAGCGCTTTCATTAGTCCACAGAAATACCAAGGGTTACTAAACTCTGACTTATTTTAAGATCTGATTTCTCAGCATTGTTTTTGCTTAATTCAAATTTTTGCTTATTGCTTTGTATCACAAAATTAATAACAGCACCTTGTTTTACATAGCCATCTTTTTCGGTAACTAACAAAGTGTTATTTCCTTTAATTTTACTAAGAATAGACGGAATAGGAGTTGAATTATCAGCAGGAACAAATAAAATATGGCATTTTTTAACATCGGCAAGTGTTGCAAATGCTTTAATTTCAATTTTTTGGCTACCTACCGATTTACCCGTAGTAATGGTAGTAAGTTCGTTAGTAACAGATGAAGAACCCAATACTCCTATAGTAAATGCACCAGCACGGTTGGCTGCTTTCCATTCTATATATTTACTAAAGTTATAAATAAACACGGCTTTAACACGTGCACTAGGATCAGGGGGCGCAAAATAAAAAGTAGATGGACTAAAAGCCATCGTACTAATTAAGGTTAATATGAATATAAGTTTGCGCACTTTATGTTCTTTTTGATTTTTGAGATTAGTTCCAAAAGTAGAATTATTTTTAATAATACGCTACTTATTTAGCTAAGTGTATATAAAAACAATGCCAAAAACATATTTTTAGCTTTGTTGATTAGCAAAACTACGATAAAACAGCTTTAATTATCGTTTAATTACGTAATTATAAAATAAGTGCTACATCAATTGTGATAAAAATCATTTTGCAATTTTACAATTGATATAAACCGCTATTTTAATACATTTGCACATAAAATAAATTTAACATCACTTTACACAATATACAATGACCGAAAATCAATGGCCAGTATGGGAAGTATTTATACAAGCAACCCCAGGTATTCCGCACAAGCACGCAGGTAGTGTACACGCTACTGATGCCGAAATGGCACTACAAAACGCACGCGACCTATACGGACGCCGCAACGAAGGTATAAACATGTGGGTAGTACCCGCTACAGCAATAACGGCAAGCACGCCCGAAGATCAAGGTTCGTTTTTTGATCCTGCTAACGATAAACCTTATCGCCACCCTACGTTTTACAAAATTCCTGATGGAGTTAAGTATTTGTAATTAATTATAATTCCATTTTTTCAAATGCAAAATAACACCTTAGAATACGTATTGCGCCTTGGCGATTCGTCTATCATAATTGGGCATCGTTTATCTCAACTATGTGGGCATGGGCCAATATTGGAAGAAGATATAGCCACTACCAACATAGCCCTAGATTTTATAGGCTTGGGTACTAACCTACTAGATTATGCTGCCAACCTGCAAGGCAATGGCGCAACGGCAGATACGCTTGCCTTTATGCGAGGCGAACGCCATTACAAAAATTTATTAATAACAGAATTACCCAACGGCGATTTTGCATTTACTACCGTGCGTCAGTTTTTGTTTGATGTGTATCAGTTGTATTTATACGAGGGGCTAACACATAGTACCGATGAGCGTTTGCGCAACATAGCATTAAAATCATACAAAGAAATACAGTACCACGTGCGTCATACCGCAGCATGGATGTTGCGCTTGGGCGATGGCACAGCCGAAAGCCACGAACGTATGCAAAATGCCCTTAACGAACTTTGGGCATATACAGGAGAGTTTTTTGCTGCTGATGCAGTAGATGTTGAATTGTTGAATAACGGTATAGCACCTGATTTGAGTGCAGTGCACACACAATGGCTAACCCATGTAACTGATATTATAACGCAAGCTACACTTATAGTACCTACATCAACATTTGCACACACTGGTAGCCGTGAAGGCAAGCACAGCGAGCATTTAGGGTTTTTGTTAGCCGAAATGCAGTACCTGCCACGTATGTACCCTGATGCTAAGTGGTAAGGGGGGGATTTAATAGCCTTATTTTAAGTAAGTTGCGAATAATAAAAAAAATATGAATATTAAGAACATAATAAGAAGAGCATTAAATCTATTGCATTTAGACCTAACGAAAAACTTGGAATACGATAGGCTCACAAAGGCAATAATGAAAAGGGTTATTACACCTAACGCCAACTGCATAGACGTAGGGTGTCATAAAGGAGAAATATTAGATGATATACTAAGTTATTCACCTAATGGTATTCATTTTGGTTTTGAACCTATCCCATTTTTATTTACTCAATTAAAAGATAAGTACCTGCATAAGGCTACTATATTGCCCTATGCGCTTTCTGATAAAACTGGCACTACGACGTTTCAATTTGTAAAAAATGCTCCTGCTTATAGTGGTATTAATAGGCGTAAATACGATACCGAAACACCAAACATAGAAGAGATAACTGTTGAACTTAAAACTTTAGATGAAGTTATTGATAAAAGCTTAAAAATTAATTTTATAAAAATTGATGTTGAAGGTGGCGAATTTGGTGTATTAAAAGGTGCTGAGCAATTACTAAAAAAAAATAAACCTATTATAGTATTTGAATGTGGTTTAGGAGGTAGCGATTATTATGGTACTAAACCCAACGATTTGTACAATTTTATTACCAATACTATTGGGCTTAAAATCTCAACATTAAAATCATTTATAAATAATACTCAAACGCTTACTATACAAGAGTTTGAGTATTGTTTTAATAATAACAAAGAGTATTATTTTATAGCACATTCTTAATAGTAATTATCAAAAAATAATGAGGCTATTTATTACAATTTTTCTAAGCAGTTTACTATTTATAAATGCAATAGCGCAATCTACACGCTATAGTAGCTTTGCTCGTGTGTATTCGGGTAAGGGTACAACTATAGGCAAAGGTGTGTGTGTAGATAATGCACAAAACATATATGTAGTGGGCGTAGAAAGTGCGGTAGTATCAGCCACCAGTACCAATGCTTTTTTAATACAATTGGACTCTACCGCAAAGCATGTAAAATGGCGTGTACCTCTTGCTGGTAATGGAATAGACGAATATACGGCAGTGCGGTATTCGGCAACCGATAATACTGTAGTAGTATGCGGTTTTACTAACTCTAACACGCCAAATAACAACTACCAAGGGATAGTAAGTAAATACACAAGCAACGGAACATTAGTATGGACTAAGTTATTGGGCGGTACTGATGTAGATGTATTGAACGATTGCGCAATACATACTAACGGCGATATTTACTTAACAGGAACAACTACCAGCAATACCAATGCAGGAAGCGATGTATGGGCTGTACGCCTTACTGCACAAGGAGCTGAATTATTTAACAACACAATAGGCAGTGCCTTTGACGACCAAGCCAATGGCGTAATCCTACTACACGATACCGTATTTATAGTAGGTGCAACAAGCGATATTACTAACGATAATAATTATTATTTATTAGCCCTAAATACATTGGGAGATACGCTATATACCAAACAATGGGGAAGTACCACCGTAAATGAAGTATTGCACAAATGTACAACAGGTAACGGTGCGCTGCATGTAACAGGTACAAGTAGTTTTAACAACGACAAAACACCTTATTTTGCATTGTTAAATACCTCTACTGCTATCATACGCTGGGAGTATATATATCCCGTAACTTCTACGCTTGATGATTGGGGGATTTGTGCTGTATATTTTGATTTTAATAATTTGTACGCACAAATAATTAATACTAAAACATTTGGATATAGTAATACTGTAGATTTACTACTTAAAGTAGTAAATGTAAATTCAAATGACGTCAGTGGTTCAGTAAATGGCTATAAATACGACGATGTATATTATAATGCTTGTTGGGCAAATGATAGTTGCTTAATAGCCATAGGCACAAGCGATAGCTACTTAAAAAACGGTTATACCAACTTAATAGTACTTAAACAAAATATATACAAAGGTGGACAAGAACTAGCTGATAGTGTAAATGCACTAAAGCCAATAATAGCAAGCACTACACGCATTACTACACACATAGTAAATGACGAATTAACTATAGTAAGTACCACTAAAGCATTAGCCAACACTACTGAAATAAACTGTACTAATGCACTAGGGCAAACCATACAACTACCTATTATAAATAAATATACACAAAGCGCAACTTATAATTTGCAAGCACTTAGTACAGGCATTTATTATGCTACCGTTTACTTGATAGATGGCGAGCAAGTACGTGTAAAATTTATAAAACAATAAATTTTACACTGTATGCAATTACATAACAAAACTATAGTAATAACGGGTGCTACATCGGGTATTGGTGAGGCTTTGGCATTACAATTAGCGAATAATAACAACACACTTATACTCTGCGCAAGGCGAGAAACGGAGCTACAACGTGTAGTGGCATTATGCGTAAGCAAGGGTAGTAAAGCGGTATATTATTGTATGGATTTGAGTAATGTAGCTGAGGTGCAAACCGTTGCTACACAAGTGTTACACGACTACCCTACCATTGATGTACTTATACACAACGGCGGAATAAGCCAACGTGCTAACGCAATAGATACTCCGCTTGCAGTGGCACAAAATATAATGAATACCAACTACTGGGGTGCAGTAGTGCTTACCCAAACACTATTACCCACCATGGTAGCGAGCAATAGCGCACACATTGTAGTAATAAGTAGCATTGCAGGTAAGTTTGGTTTTTATTTGCGGAGTAGTTATTCGGCATCAAAATTTGCATTGCAAGGTTATTTTGAATCGTTGCGTTTGGAATTATTACCACATAACATAGGTGTAACTATTGTATGTCCTGGTAAAATAAAAACAAATATTTCGTACAATGCAGTAAATGAAAGTGGACAAAAACACAATGAATTAGACCCTTCGCACGCTAATGCGATGAGTGCTACTGACTGTGCAATTACAATTATAAAAGCAGTACATAACAATAAACGAGATGTATATATAGGCGGTAAAGAATTACTAGCAGTGTATATAAAACAATATTTTCCTAAATTATTTTTTCATTTTATTAAAAAAATTAAACCCGTATGAGCAACTACATAATAAGCGGAATACAACAATTAGGCGTGGGCAATACCGACGTACAAGCCACATTTACTTGGTACCGCAAGGCATTTGGTACTGATATAAAAATATTTGAAGAGGCCGCAATGGCCGAACTTATGTTGCCTTACACCGCAGGCAAGCCGCATGCACGTCATGCTATATTGGCCATAAGTATGAATGGTGGCGGAGGTTTTGAAATATGGCAATATACCAGCCGTACTGCTCAAAATGCAACGTTTACGCCACAGCTGGGCGACTTAGGTATATTTATTGGTAAAATAAAATCGTATAATATTGAAGCATCGTACGCACATATAAAACAATTTGGCGCAACGTTATTAGGTACTATAACAAAAGCGCCGTGCGGACGTAAGCATTTTTATATGAATGATTTGTGGGGCAACACCTTTGAGGTTATTGAAGAAAAAACATCCTGGCACGAGCAAAAAAACTTTAGCACAGGTGGTATATTTGGTGCAGTAATAGGCGTAAACAATATGGAAAAATCGTTACCGTTGTACACTACCGTATTGGGTTTTGATAAAATAATAAGCGATACTACCGCTGTGTTTACCGATTGGCAAGGCGTACAAGGTGCTACTAAACAAATGCGCCGTGTAGTACTACGCAATAGTAAACCACGTGAGGGAAGTTTTGCACCACTATTGGGCGATAACGAAATAGAATTAGTACAAGCGTTAAACGATTACACACCACGCAAAATATACGAAAATCGTCTCTGGGGCGATTGTGGTTTTATACATCTATGTTTTGATATTAAAAATATGAATGCGCTACAAGCAGCCTGTACCAAGGCTGGGCACCCATTTACTATTGATGGTGGTTCAGGTTTTGAAATGGGCGAAGCCGCAGGGCATTTTACCTACATAGAAGATGCCGATGGCACATTGATAGAATTTGTAGAAACTAAAAAAATACCCATATTTAAAAAATGGGGTATTTATTTAAACGTAGCCAAACGTGCACCCAACAAGCCTTTGCCTAAGTTAATACTTAAAGCATTGGCACTGGGTAGAGTAAAATAATATTTTTAAGTAAAATGTAAAATGGTCGCAAAATATTTGCGACCATTTTACATAACGCTTAGATTCAACTAATAAATACAAGTGTAATGAGAAAGATAGTTTTGGAGTATAGGTTAAAAATAGACCTTAAAACTTATTCTTAACTTGATTAATTGCTTGCTTTATTACTACGGCAGTAGGTAATAATTGTGTAATGGTAACACTTTCGTTTTGTTTTTTAAACATATACCACATGTATAATAATTGAGTAATAGTAGCAAGTGTTGAGGAAAGTATAGCTCCATATACATTAAAATAATGCACACAAGGCCAGCTTAGTAGTACTATGCTAATAGCTGCTATTACTGACCCTTTGGTGTTTATAGTAAAAGCCCCATTACCACTAAAATAATTACTTATCCCCACAATACATGTAAATAGCAATGCTGAAAATGCACTTAGCAAACACCACTCTTTTACAGGGATAAACTCTACCGAAAATAAGTTAATAATAAGCACTTGTGGCACTAACGCTACTAGCACATAAGCCAATGCTGTAAGCAGTAGAGATAGTTGTATATTGCGCATGGTTAGCTGAGAAGTATTACTACTTTCGTTACTTGCAACGCTGGCATACATGCTTGTTCCCATACTTTTGCTTATTATTAAAATAGTATCGGTTATCATTATGCTTATGCTATAAATACCTACTGTGGCTACATCTATTTGGTCTTTTATTACATAGAAATTTAAACGGTAACTGAGTAGTTGTACAATGTTGGCAGTTTGTGTTATTATGCCTGTTTTAATAATACGATAACTTGTACTTACTATTGTTTCATTGTGTTGTACATCTGTTTGTTTTATGATAAATAAATAAGGTAATGTAGGCAATATTCCCACTACACACGAGGCTAATTGGGCTATGGCATAGTTAGTTATTTGGTGAGGATTAATATTTTCTAACACAATAAAAAACACTACCATACTACCGCTTTGTACCACTGTGGAATAATTAAATGCTTTTATACTATTACTTGCCAATACAAAGTATTGATGTACCTGAAACACCGCTTGTAGTGCGCCAAGTATCATTATCCATATATAAAACTCAGGGGCTATTAAGTGTAGTTGTATGATGATGAATCCTGTACATACACTACTTATAACTATCCACGCAAGGCTTAGTATATAGGCATTGCGTACATTTATTTTGTTTAATAAATATACCAAACTTGGTCCTGCCACTACGCCTGCCACTATGGTTATAAGTGTAATGCCAAGTATAAGCAAACTAATTTCGCCACGCCCTGCTGCTCCATATATACGTGCTGTGCCAAGTACTAATAGTAGCGTTATGAATGCCGCTATTAGCCGAGTTATGGTTATGGTTAGTGCATTTTTAATCATACTACTTGGTGGTAAATAGCGTTAAATTTGTGCGCAATAGCAGTAGTGCTAAACGTATTTATTGCAAATGTACGTATGTGTTGCGTATTGTAGTTGCTATAATTAAGCATAAGCTGTAACATAGCATTGGCAAGCATCTCCGTATTTTTTGGCGTAACTAACAAACCTGTTTCGGAGGTAATAATTTCGGGCATACCACCTACGCTTGTGCCTATAATAGGCTTTCCGCATGCCATTGCTTCTATCATTACACAAGGCATACCTTCGTAGTTGCTAAACAATACATGTGAGTGAGCGTTCGCTAACCTATTGGCTACCTGTGCGTGTATTAAAGGACCTTCAAAACGAATATATTGTGTAATGCCTAACTTATTAGCTAAGTCTTGTAGGTGCGCATAATTAGTTTCTGCAACTATTAATAATTCAAATTTTAATGTAGTGAGTGTGCTTAATAGTTGTACTGCATACAGTATTCCTGTGGTGTTTTTTGCAGCGTCATCAAGCGTGCTTATGTGTATGAAGTTAAACGTATCTGTAGTGCAATCATACGCTATTGGCGAGTAATTAAACAAATTAGTATCTACCACATTACTTATAATTTCGTAGTTATTGTGTGGCGCTATGCGTTGCAATTGCGTTTGCATTTGTACTGATACGGGTAGTATGTATGAAGCGTTTTTTAAAATTAATATATTTACAACTCTAAATAGATACGATTGTTTACTAAACTGTTCGTGCTGATATACGCTCCAATGCTCGGTA
>JBEBIC010000022.1:0-22436 GCA_040080595.1 Bacteroidia bacterium
ATTTTTAATATTGGAGTCGTCTCGACACAAGGTTGGTTAAAATTAAAAACGTTCTTTATGTTGTTGGTATGTGCTTTTTTAATAACAAAGTACACAGGTGAATTTATAACTAACTCTATCAAATTTAGTAACCTCTACACTATTGTAGAAAATCAAAAAACAGAGATTAATATGAAAACAATCAAAAAACAAAATTTGGAAATTATTGATGTAAAACAAAAACACAACAACCTTGAACGTCATTTTAATATAAAGCCATCCTAATATTTAGGATGGCTTTCATTTTTCAACTACTCCTTCCCAAACAACGCCATTTCTACCAATTCGCACAGTGTGTGTCCTAGTAGCATGTGGCACTCTTGTATGCGGGGTGTGTCGGTGCTGGGTACGTTTATAAGGTAATCGGCTTCGGCTTTCATTTTACCTCCTGTTTCGCCTGTCATAGCTACGGTTATTACACCTTGTGTACGTGCTTGCGCCATAGCATTTATTACGTTAGCACTATTGCCACTGGTGCTCATACCTATAAGTATATCTCCGCTGTTGCCTATGGCTTTTATCAATCGGCTATATACTACATCGTAGCCATAGTCGTTGCCTACTGCGGTAAGGTACGAGGTATTTACGTGCATGGCATCGGAGTTAAGGGGTGGTCTATCAAAATAAAAACGCCCCGAAAGTTCTGCTGCCAAGTGTTGTGCATCGGCAGCGCTACCGCCATTGCCACACCATAGTACTTTGTTGCCTGCTTTGTAAGCATCTATTATAAGTTGCGCTACTTGCGCCGTAACGCCTAGTAGTTGTGCGTTTTGGAGTATTGCTTGTTTGGTGTCAATACTCTGTTGTATGCGTTTTTGTAGTATTAAAGTATGGTCCATGTGGTTAAGCCGTGTGGTGTTAGTTTAAACGATTGTACATTTCCGCCAAAGTGTTGTAAGGCTCTGGCAACCTTGTTTTTAGTGGTACTTGGGCAATAAAAAAACATAAATCCTCCTCCACCAGCACCTGATATTTTTCCGCCTGTTGCTCCTGCTGCAAGGGCTGCATTGTATAGTTCGTCTATTTGGGTATTGGTAATGCTTGCTGCCATTAGTTTTTTGTTGTGCCAACCGTGTTGCAGTACTTCGCCAAGTTTATGTAGTTCGCCACGTAATAGGGCTTCTTTCATGTGTATGGCTTGGTCTTTTAAGTTGTGCATGGCATCTATAGCTTGTACGTTTTTGTTGTGCACGTTGGCTACTTGGTCGGTTATTATTTTAGCCGATGAACGCTGTGTGGCAGTGTAGTAAAGCAATATACTTAAATCTAATTCGTTTATTACTTCTTGTTTTAAGTGCAATGGGTTTACTATTACTCTATCGTTTGCTAAAAATTCCATAAAGTTTACACCTCCAAATGTAGCTGCATATTGGTCTTGCTTGCCACCCGCCATAGCTAAATCTACACGCTCTATATCGTATGCCAAATGCGCTATATCATAATTTCCCAAGGGGATATTTAACCACTCTACAAACGCACCAAGTAATGATACCATAATGGTGCTACTTGTGCCTAATCCAGAACCTTGTGGGGCTTCAATATGCGACGTTAAACGAAATGATAAGGGCTTGTGTGCAAAGTCTTTTACTACACGGTTATATACACCTATTACTAGTTCAAATGCTTTGTTGTGTTCTAGTACTAATGCGCTATCTACTGTAAGTGTTTCGTTGGTGGTATCGTTTACCAATTCTATTTTACCATTGTCCAAAGGTTCTATGGTAGTGTAAGCGTATAGGTTAATGGTAGCGTTGAGTATAGCTCCGCCGTATAAGTCGGAGTACGGAGATACATCAGTACCACCACCTGCAAGCCCTATGCGTAAGGGCGCTTTGCTGCGTATT
The DNA here is from genome assembly GCA_040080595.1 of Bacteroidia bacterium. Taxonomy (GTDB): domain Bacteria; phylum Bacteroidota; class Bacteroidia; order UBA4408; family UBA4408; genus JACMRI01. The sequence continues at coordinate 1,884 of JBEBIC010000022.1, forward strand.
AACATTGGGTTGATTGATTATGTAAATTTATAATTTCGGATACAAACACAGGCCATTCATATTTTTTCTTTTCGTCCTGCATACCTTGTGTAAACTCTGCCTCTTTGTTTAACGTAAAATAATTAACTATTGCATCGGCTATTGCTGTGGCATTAGGTTCGCATACATAACCACATTTATCATGCGGAATAATTTCGGCTAAACCTCCTACATTGGTTACAATAGTAGGTGTTTCGTAATGAAACGAAACCTGTGTAACTCCACTCTGCGTTGCGTTACGATACGGTAAGGCTACTAAATTAGTGGCGCTAAAAAATAGTTTTACCTCATCGTTAGGTATAAAACGTGTATGCAATAGTATGTTGCTTGCGTTGTTGCTCGCTTGTATTAGTGCGTTGTAAGGTGCTTCGTCTTCGTAATATTCTCCTGCTACTAATAGTTTTATATTGAGTTGTTTTATACGTTCGTCTGCCATGGCTTCTAACAATACATCTAAGCCTTTGTACTTGCGTATTAATCCAAAGAATAGTACTACTTTATCAGTAGGTAATAGGTTTAATTTTGCACGCGCTTCGTGTTGTGGCAACGCATTGCCAAATGCCGTGTAAAGCGGGTGCAATAAGCGTTTACGATGTGGTGTAGTGGTAAATTTAAGTAAGTCTTGCATTACAGCTTCGCTCATGGTTACAAAGGCTTTGCAACCGTTTACAAAATAACGTGTAAATAATTTGTCGCCTATGCGGGCTTCGTGCGGCAGTACGTTATCAGTTATTGCTATAACGTTTATGTTTTTATTTAGCATACGGCATATAGTGCCTAATGCTGGTCCCATAAACGGAATCCAATAACGTATAACTACAAAATCGGGATTTTCTTTATTTATAAATCGGGCTGTTTTTATCCACGATAGCGGATTAACACTATTTATTAATGTATGAATAGTGATGCCCGCAGGTGCTTGCCCTGAGGTATGGTATTGTGTGCTACCAGGGAATAAAAAATTAGGATATTGCAACGAATAACTTACAATGCTAGCCGTGTGTCCTTGTGTCGTGAGCGCTTCACAAAACAATTCGTCAAACGATGCCAAGCCCCCTCGCAATGGATACGCAGGGCCTATTATCATTATTTTTTTAGCTATGTTTGCGCTCATTATGTATTATACTTTTTTCTCTATTAAATAATGATTGCGTGTGCTTGAGTTGCGCCCTATAAGTTCGCCAATAAAGCCTGCTAAAAATAATTGCGTACCAATAATCATAGCTACTAATGCCAAGTAAAACAAGGGTTGCGACGTTACCGAACGTGTAGCTAATCCAAGTATTGCAGAGTTAATAATTTTTTCCATCACTAACCACAACGATACACCTCCACCAAACAAAAACATAATACTACCCACTGCTCCAAAAAAGTGCATAGGTCGTTTACCAAATTTTGACACGAAGGTTATCGTCATTAAATCTAAGAAACCGTTTACAAAACGTTCAAACCCAAATTTAGTTGTGCCATACTTGCGTTCACGGTGTTGCACTTCTTTCTCGGCTATTTTGCTAAAGCCTGCCCACTTAGCTATTACGGGTATGTAGCGATGCATTTCACCATATACTTCTATGCTTTTTACTACATCGCATTTGTAGGCTTTTAATCCACAGTTAAAATCGTTGAGTTGTATGCCACTCATACGGCGCGTTGCAGCGTTAAATAGTTTTGTAGGAATAGTTTTGGTAAGTGGGTCAAAACGTTTTTTCTTCCAACCGCTCACCAAGTCCAAACCATCTACGGTTATCATTTTGTATAGGTCGGGTATTTCTTCGGGAGAGTCTTGCAAGTCGGCATCCATGGTTATTACCACGCTGCCTTGTGTAGCCTCAAAACCTACATTAAGTGCTGCGGATTTACCATAATTCCTACGAAACTTTATACCACGTACGTTAGGGTTTTGCGCTTGCAATTGTTCTATTACTTGCCACGAATTATCCTTAGACCCATCGTCAATAAACAAAATTTCGTAGGTGTAATTATTTTCGGTCATTACTTTTACTATCCAATTGTGGAGTTCGGGCAACGATTCGTCTTCGTTAAATAAGGGTATTACTATTGATAAATTAAGCATAGGATTAAGAAATGTATTTTGTTTTTAAAAATACATTAATTTTTTTAGCTCACGTTTATGTTTTTCAATGTTTTTTTGTTAGCGTAGCAAAGTAATTTTCCCGTTAGATTCTTCGGTAGTGCCAGCCGTAGTGGTGTATCTTATTTTCCACAAATACACATCACTTTTGCATTTTTCTTGCGTACGGTCATCAAGCCCGTTCCAACCGTGCTTGTTGGTTTCATCTATACGTGCTATTAGGTCTCCCCAACGGTTAAATATCATTAAATCTAATTTTTTAATTCCAAAGAATTTGGGAGCGAAAAAATCGTTAGTGCCATCATCATTAGGGGTAAATGCGTTGGGTATAAATAAATTCCAATTAGGTTTTACTACAATAATTTGATATGCTGTATCCTTACAACCAAACGAACTTTCCACATATTGGGTTATTACATACATGCCACTATCTTTGTAATTTAAGGTTTTGTATTTTGAGTTTTCAAACGTTACGGGCGAATAACTCACATCATAATCCCAAATTATATTACTAGCAATAATAGACGAATCGGTTATTTGCACCAAATCTTTACTTATGGTATAAGTAGTAGGCGAGGCTCTAAAACTGGCTTTAGGCTTAGGATATACCTCTATATAATCTGTTTTTGTAATGCTATTTACACAGCCATAGTTACTTTCTACTTTAAGTGTTACGGTATATTTTTTTGATGTATAATCAGTAATATTTGGGTAGCAATACATAGGTGCATTATCAGTGCTCGTGTCGCCAGTACCAAAGCTCCACGTGTGTTTATCAATAGTACTTGCTACTGGTGTTGTGCTTATGGTACTGCTATTTATTTCGGTAGTACAAAATGGAGTACAACCTTTTTGCGCACTACTAAAATCGGGTACTGGGTTAGGGTAAATAGTTACTACTTGCATCTGCGTATCTATACAACCAAAGTTACTGGTAGCGGTTAATAGTACTGGATAATAATCTTCCTGCGGAAAAACAAACGAAGTACTTACTGTACCATTGCTTATAGCACCATCAGTAAGCGTGTAGCTCCAAGTGCTTGTTTTTATTGCTCCATAGCCCACTGTACTATTATTTATAAATGTAACAGTACTGTCGTTACATTTGTTTTGCGCAAAAAATTGCGCCACAGGTAATGGATATATTTCTATAGGAAACACAGCAGTATCTTTACAGCCATTGGTAGTTGTTACTATAAGTTGCGCATCGTTTTTATACACTGTTGGGTAAATATAAGTTTGTGTATTTAATGCTGATGTTTGGTCGGTAATACCATCATTATTATAATCCCATTGATACTGAGCAATACTCTCAGGCGCATTAACGGTTGATGTGCTTATAAATAAATTAGGTGTATTTAAACATACGTTATCTGAATTAAATGCTGCTGTAGGTGTTGCATATACTGTAAATGTTTTAAGTAACGAGTCCTTGCAACCATCGGTATTGGTAACTATTAGTACTACATTTTTATTTCCTTCGGCAAAATATTTATAACTCACATTGGGTAAAGTATCACTAAACGCTATATATGATGCGTTAATTAAATTAGGACTTCCATACTCAAAATCCCACTGATAGTTTTTAATAGTGGTGTTGCCAATGCTTGTGTTAGTAAACACAGCCGAGTCGTACAGGCACACATTGTTAGTAGTAAAATCGGCTACAGGTTTACACAATACGTTTACATTTTTTGTAATTGTATTTGCACAATTATCAGTAGTACTAATAATAAGCGTTACAGGTTTTGCGCCACAGGTAGCATAGTTATACGTAGCTATGTTTCCATTGCCTATTTTGTTGTTTTCAAATACCCACGTGTAGGTATCGCCTGCGCCAGTGTTGCTACTTAGGCTAGTAAAGTGTGTACTATCAGGAAAACATACATCTTGCGCAGCAAAATCGGGGCTAGGCACACGGTTTAGTGTAATACGTACATCATCAGTATCTTTACAACTGTATTGGTTAATGGCAATAACGGTATAATCGTCAGAATAAATAGGTGTAGTGGTATAGGTTTGATTGGTACTTACTATGTTAGAAAAAATGTTTAAACCTGCATACCATTCGTAAGATACTGTGGGCGTACAGCTTACCGTAACCGATGAACCTGTACATATAGCTTGGTCAAGCCCAGCATCGGCAATAGGTTTGGGGTTTACTGTTACGTTTATAACTGTATCGGCATTGCAATAATCAGTTCTAAGTTGCAAACGTACAGGCACACTTATAGTATTGGGGGTTGCATTAAAAAATGTTCCTTCGGTATTTAGTGTAGTAGCATCTACGGTGGCATCGTTATTAAAATCCCACAGATAACTTGTCCATATACCACTTGGTGTAGTAGTGTTGGTAAATTGTACGGTTTCGCCTGAGCAGGGTGTATTATTAGTAAACTGTGCAGTAGGAATAGGCGCAGGCATTACGGTACGTGTAATGCTATAAGTACATGGTGTTCCTCCAGCGGTTATAGCAGTAGTCATTACACAAGTGTATTGCCCCGAACCTATTACGGCTACACTGTCGGCATTATTAGCACCTTGTATTTTGGGGCCACTCCAAGCGTAACTACCTGCGCCTAATGGAGCGTGTAATATTAATTGTGATTTTCCATTGTCGCATATTGATGGCGAAGAAACTATTTCGGGTGCTGTGCAATCAGCATCTATGTAGGCATAGCCCCAGTGTCCGCCAAATATACAATCTCTGGTTTCAAACGTAATAGTAACGCATTGCCCTATATAACCTACCAGTGGTATAGTTACGGGCGACCATGGCTTGTAAGCAACACTTCCTACATTAGTAAAACCGCCTACTATAGCCGTAGTTGAACCCGCTACAAGGTACGAGGCACAAGCAATAGCTGCGTTGTTGGCATCTTTCATAGCTACTGTAAAGTAGGGTTGGTCGGCCGTGCCATGCCCTGCATCTTCTATAACTACTGCGTAATAGTAAGTAAAATAAGGCTTTAGAGAATCTACCACAAACTGATAGGTCATACGTTCGTTGCTATATCCATTTACTTTATTGCCTAATCTAAACGAATGGTGGTTATCGGGTATAAGGTCGCACACACGTGGAAATCCGCCTACTTCATCATTACCTGCGGTGGTTATATGGTGTGTTTTGGGAGCAGTATTTATTTCGTTATCAGGTCCCATATTAAAACCTATGGTATAGTTTCCATTTGTACCAAATTGTCCTTCCCAGTCGGATACGCCTGTACTTTCAAAGCCTGGATTGGTAACGCATGCCGTACACGATATTGCATTGGTAGTACCACCACCACTTACACCTCCTGCGTTTAATTTTGCGGTAGATGTAGTGGTTATTGTTGAGTTAAAATTACGTACTAAATTACTTATGGTTTGTTTTAATTCTATTTCTTTTTTGGCTAAATACGTACCTGGGTTTGATTCGTGAAACGCTTGCGCTACAATAGTTTGCTGTTCGTTAAATAGTTGAGCATTATACTTAGTTGCAAATATATTTTCATTGCTTGTTGTAAATTTATTTTGCTTAAATATTTGTAATTTATATTCACTCACACTACTCATAAACTGTGTAACAAGTGCGTGTGTAGCCATTTCGTTGGGCATTATGTGCGTGTGCTGTGCAAGGGTTTGTCCAACCAAAAAATAAGCTATAATTAAGGTGTATAAATGCTTTTTCATAATGCAGTTGTTTTTAGTTAAATTAACTATTGAATTATTAACGTATTAATGTTACTCTACCTGTTGTTTCGCCTGTGTTTCCTCGTAATGTGGTAAAATCTAATTTCCACACATACACATCTTGTTTGCATTTTTCTTGTGTACGGTCGTTTAATCCGTCCCAGCCACTTTGTGTTTCGTCTATACGCGCTACTATTTCTCCCCATCTATTAAACACTACCAAATTATACTTAGAAATACCATAAAATTGTGGAAAAAACCTATCATTCAGCGCATCATCATTAGGCGAAAATGCTTGAGGAATATACAAATTATAATCTTTTACTATTGTAATGTATTGCTTAGCAGTATCGGTACAACCATATTTGTTTTCTACATATTGTGTTATTACAAAGTTACCACTATCGTTATAACTTATTGCATGATAGGCTGGAGCATTTGTATTTATTGGAAGATAAGGCACACCGTAATCCCAAGTAATAGCACTTGCATTTATAGATTTATCCACTATTTCAATTAAGTTAGTACTTAACTGTGCTACTGTAGGTGTAGCACCAAAACTAGCTATGGGCTTAGGTAATAGCTCTATGTAATCGGTTTTAATTATACTATCTATACAGCCATAGTTACTTTCGGCTTTTAGTTGTATGGTATAAAATGTGTTTTTATTATCATTAGTTTTAGTGGTGTAACAATAGAATGGCATTTTAGCAGTACTCGAATCGCCATTACCAAAATACCAAGTGTAATTAACTATGGTAGTAGGCACAAGGCTAACATCAATAGTACTGGTGTTGGTTTGGTCTAAACAAAATGGTGCGCAACCCTTTGTGCTTACTACTGTAAAATTGGGCTTAGGACTAGGATACACTGTTACTGTTTTCAGTTTAGTATTTACACAACCATAGTTAGACGTAGTAGTTAGCAACACACTGTAATTATTAGCAGGCGAAAATATAAACGAACTAGAGTCTGTACCTACAGTAGTTACGCTATTAGTAGGCGTATATTGCCACGTACTAGCTGTTATACTACCGTAGGCAATGGTGGTGGTATTGGCAAATTGTACTGGAGTATTTTCGCAACTATTATCTGCCTCAAACTTAGTAGTGGGTAATGGATATATTTCTACAGGAGCAGTAGTAGTATCTTTACAACCATGGTTAGATGTAGTAATTAAATACGCATTTCCTTTATATACGTACGGGTACACGTATTTTTGTGTGTTGGTTGTGCCTGTAGCTTCGTACACACCGTCGTTGTTATAATCCCATTGATACTGCACAATATTATCAGGCACATTAATGGTAGATGTACTGGTAAAAATACTGGTGTCGTTCCTACATACATTAGTGGTACTAAACGCAGCCACAGGCACTGGATATATTATTATTGATTTTACTAATGAGTCTTTACAACCATCACTATTGGTTACTACTAAGGCTATGTTTTTTGTACCGTCGGTGGTGTATAAATTACTTGGCTCTTTTATACTTGCATTGTTTGCAATAGCCATACCCGCCTGTATTGTAGCTGCGCCATAATTAAAATCCCAATTGTAATTAGTAATAGCGGTTGCCCCAAAATTTATAGCGTTAAACACTGCCGAATCATACCTACATTCGTTAAATGCTGTTATGCTTGCCTTAGGTTTACAATATACATTAGCAGTATTAAGCACTACACTTGTACAACCATTTACGCTTGTAACTACTAATTTTACTGGCTTTATACCACAACTGGTGTAGGTGTAATTAGTGTTAAATGTATTGGCAGTACTTCCTGTTTCCAATGTCCATGTGTAAGTATCGCCAACAGCGGTATTGGTACTTGTGTTGGTAAACATACTTACGTTAGGGTAACACACATCATTAACTGTAAAACTGGCTATTGGCGAAGGGTTTACCTGCACATACACATCGTCAGTATCTTTGCAACCGTATTGGTTTGTTACCACTAATGTATAACTGTCTGAACTTAATGGCGTAACCGTATAACTTTGTGTGGTATTGGCAACCGTAAAAAATTGATTTAACCCATTGTACCATTCGTATAAAGAGTTAGTTGCACTGTTTAATAATACTGACGAACCATCGCATACTTGCTCATCAGTCCCAGCGCTAGCAATGGGTTTGGGATTAATAGTGATGAAAATAACGGTGTCGGCAGTGCAATAGCTATTACTCGTTGATAGTTTTACAGGTATAGAAATAGGTTGTTGCGTAGGATTAGGAAACTGCACGTCGCTAGTATCATACGACGTGGCATCTATTGAACCATTATTGCCCAAATCCCAAGCATAATCCGTCCATACATTATTGGGTGTGGTGGTATTGTTAAAATTAACGGCTTCGCCTGCACAGGCTGTATTGTAGGTAAATTGCGCTCTTGGTGTAAATGTAGTGGGTTGTATATCGGCTGATAATGTAAATGTACAAGGCGTACCTCCGTTACTTGTTTTGGTGGTCATTAAGCAATCCCAATGTCCTGCGCCTGCTACTATTACACTGTCTAAGTTGCTTGCGCCTTGTATGTTAGGGCCTATCCAAGTATAACTACCTGCGCCTATTGGCCCATATAATGTGGCTTTTGATTTTAAATTATTACAATTAATTGGTGGCGCTTTTATTACAGGGGTGGTACAATCAGCATCAATATAGGCATAGCCAAAGTGGTCGCCAAAGTTACAATCTCTAGTTTCAAAACTAATGGTAACACATTGCCCTATGTATGCATTAAGCGGTATAATAACTGGTGTCCACTCTTTATACAATCCGCCTGGAACGTTGGTAAATCCGCCTATTGTAGCAGCATTGCTTCCATTAATTTCGTAAGCGGCACATAGTATGGGCGTGTTAGTGCCATCAGTCATACTTACTGTAAACCGAGATTGATTAGGCGGGGTGTGATTATTTCCTGCACCCTCTAACACTACAGCATAATAATAGGTAAAAAAAGGTGTGAGTGTATCAACCGTAAATTGGTAGCTAATATTTTCGGCTCCCGAATTATTGCCTGCATTACCCAAGCGTAATGATGAAGTATTACCTGCTATTAAATTACACACACGCGGAAATCCCCCCACCTCATCGTTACCATTAGTTACTATGGTGTGTTGCGCTAGGTTAGTGTTAGGTGTGTTAGTGCTAAAATTTAATCCCCCAGTAAAATTACCTATTGTACCACTTTGCGCTGTCCAGTCGTTGGTATTACTGGTTTCAAACCCTGCATTAGCAACACATGTGCCGCATGCCATAGCCACACTTGTGGTATGTTGCGCATACGACTGCACTATCAACAAGCAAAACGTAAATAGTAAGAGTAATTGTTTTTGCATTTTAGGAAAGCTATTTAATGTAATAGACCTCTAAAGTACTAAATTAATGTACAATAAACCATTTTTTTTTGTTATTTACAAACATTTAAAATAATCAAAAGGCTCTAAACAATCGGCGCATTTCCATAATGCTTTGCATGCCGTAGAGCCAAACTGCGAAACCATAGTAGTATTGGTAGATTTGCATTGTGGGCAAGCAATAATAGGAGTTTCGCCCAACAGTATTTTTTTATTGGCAGTAGTAGTTATGGGTGGAGCTATGCCGTAAGCTAATAGTTTATCTCGCCCTGCTTGGGTTATCCAATCGGTAGTCCAAGCAGGGTTTAGTACCGTGTGTATGGTGTAGTTGGTGATGTGTTGCGCTGTAAATAATTGTGCAATATCTTGCTCTATTACTTTCATAGCGGGGCAACCTGTATAAGTAGGTGTAATAGTTATTATTATCTGCCCATTTGTTTCGGTTACATCTCTTACAATGCCCAATTCTATTATGTTTATGGCAGGTACTTCGGGGTCGGGTACTTGCGCTAATAAATCGTAAATGAGTGTAGTATCCATTGTTTTATTTTAGTTCGGAATAGCCATATAATTCTGATGTGGGCACATTCCATATTAGTACAAATTTATATAGGTTTAAGTCAGTGTTATTATCCACCTGATATACCTGATTACCACTAATAGCTTGTAATCCACCCAAATCTTTAAAATCGGAATTAGTAGCATCTTTTGACAAATAAATATGCACATTAGCCCCTGCATCGGTTGCAAAGTTTTCAAAATACAATTTTCTAAACCCTTGCTCCGACGTTATTTTAACCGTGCCACTTGCCTTGTGCGAATTTTGCACAAATGTACCCGAACGCACTACTGTAGCATTAGCCGCCGCAGTAGTAGTGGTTTGAGTTTCTTTTTTGCAGGCTGTTAATAGTAAAGTGCAAAGGAGTAGTTGGAATAGTGTTTTCATTGTGTAATAAATTATTACTTACTCAAATACAAATTACGCTCGTTGTACAACTGCTCAAAATATTCGTCCTGTAAGTCGTCAATAAAATAAATGGCTTCGCCTGTGCTTTTCATTTCGGGGCCAAGTTCTTTGTTTACGTCTTTAAATTTATCAAAACTAAATACAGGCACTTTTATAGCGTAGCCTTTTTGTGTATTGTTTATTACTAAGTCCTTTACTTTGCTATGCCCAAGCATTACTTTAGTAGCAAGGTTTACATAAGGCACGTTGTGTGCTTTGGCAATGAATGGCACGGTACGACTGGCGCGTGGGTTAGCTTCTATTACATACGCTACTTCGTTTTTAATAGCAAATTGTATATTTATCAACCCCTTCACTTTCATGGCTTTGGCTATGGTGTGTGAGTGTGCTGTTATTTGTGCTAGTACGCTTTCGCTTAGGCTAAATGGTGGTAACACGGCATTACTATCGCCACTGTGTATTCCTGCGGGTTCTATGTGTTCCATTATGCCTATAATGTGTACATCTTCGCCATCGCATATAGCGTCGGATTCGGCTTCTACGGCTTGCTCCAAAAAGTGGTCTAACAACAATTGATTTTCGGGCATTTCACGCAATATGTTTACAGCGTGTTCTTCCAACTCTTGTTCGTTTATTACAATCTTCATGCTTTGCCCACCTATTACATAACTTGGGCGTACTAATAACGGAAATCCTAATTCTCTTGATAATGCAATAGCATCTTCGGCATTGGTTATAGTGCCAAATTTTGGATACGGTATTCCTAAGTCTTTTAATAAAGTACTAAAACGCCCTCTATCTTCCGCCAAATCAAGGCTTTCAAACGAAGTACCTATAATTTTAATTCCGTATTTGTTTAGTTTCTCGGCTAGTTTTAAAGCCGTTTGTCCGCCTAGTTGCACTATTACACCTTCGGGTTTTTCGTGCTGAATAATATCGTAAATATGTTCCCAAAATACAGGCTCAAAATACAGTTTATCGGCTATATCAAAATCGGTACTAACTGTTTCGGGATTACAATTTATCATTATGGTTTCGTAGCCACATTCTTTGGCTGCAAGTACGCCGTGCACACAACTGTAATCAAACTCAATGCCTTGTCCTATGCGGTTGGGGCCACTACCTAGCACTATTATTTTTTTATTGTTACTCGATACACTTTCGTTTTGAATAACGCCACTTCCTGCATTAGCAAGGCGTTCAAAGGTGGAGTAAAAATAAGGTGTCTTGGCTTCAAACTCAGCAGCACAAGTATCTACCATTTTATACACACGGTTTATTCCTAAATCGTTGCGTTTTTTATATACTTCGCTTTCCAAGCAACGTAGCAAATGCGCTACTTGACGGTCGGCATAGCCTTTTTGTTTGGCGGTAAGTAATAGTTCGTAATCTATGTTATGAATGGTGCGTTTTTCTATTTCTCGCTCCAGTGTTATTAGTTCTTCTATTTGATGTAAAAACCAACCATCTATCTTAGTCAATTTTTTAATGGTGTTAAATGGTATGCCTATTTTAAACGCATCATACACATGAAACAAACGGTTCCAACTTGGGTTTTCCAAACTGTCCAACAGCTCAGCGTGGCTTTTTTGCTCACGACCATCAGCTCCTAAACCATTGCGTTTTATTTCTAAACTCTGACATGCTTTTTGCAACGCCTCTTGAAACGTGCGACCAATGCCCATGGCTTCTCCCACGCTTTTCATGGTAAGCCCTAAATGTCTATCGGCACCTTTAAATTTATCAAAATTCCAACGTGGTATTTTTACTATTACATAATCTAACGCTGGCTCAAAATAAGCCGATGTTGTTTTAGTAATTTGATTATTAAGTTCATCTAAATTATAACCAATGGCCAACTTAGCTGCAATTTTTGCAATAGGATAACCCGTTGCTTTACTTGCCAATGCCGATGAGCGCGACACACGTGGATTAATTTCTATTACTATAATTTCTTCGTCGTTAGTAGGATTAACCGAAAATTGTATGTTACAACCTCCTGCAAATTGCCCTATACCATTCATACATTTTATAGCTAAGTCGCGCATGCGTTGGTAACACACATCGCTCAAGGTCATAGCTGGCGCTACTGTTACGCTATCGCCCGTGTGTATGCCCATAGGGTCAAAGTTTTCAATAGAACAAATAATAATAACATTACCTGCGCCATCTCTCAATAATTCCAACTCATATTCTTTCCAGCCTTTTATACTTTGTTCTACCAACACCTCGTGCACAGGGCTAGCGTGTAAGCCGTGCGTAAGAGCTTTGTCAAATTCTTCAGCAGTATTTACAAAGCCTCCGCCTGTACCGCCCAATGTAAACGATGGACGAATAACCAACGGAAAGCCTATTTCTTGCGCTATTTCTTTACCTTCCAAAAAACTTGTGGCGGTACGTCCTTTGCACACTCCAGCGTTTAAGCCAAGCATACATAACCTAAATTTTTCACGGTCTTCGGTAGTTTTTATAGCATCGGTATTTACACCTATCATTTGCACATTATACTTTTGCCACACGCCTGCTTTTTCGCATTCTAAAGCAAGATTAAGTGCGGTTTGTCCGCCCATAGTGGGTAGTACGGCATCTATATTATGGGCTTTAAGTATTTCTATTATTGATTTTTTGGTCAATGGTTTTAAATACACATTATCAGCCGTAACGCTATCCGTCATTATAGTTGCGGGGTTACTGTTGATGAGTGTAACCGTTATACCTTCCTCTCGCAATGAGCGACTAGCTTGACTTCCAGCATAATCAAACTCGCAGGCTTGACCAATAACAATAGGACCCGACCCAATAATGAGTACATGCTTAATACTTGTATTTTTTGGCATAATAAGTTGTGGTTATAAATTAGACGAAAGTAGTTTTTTAAGTTGAAAATAAACAATTTTATAGCAGGATAATTTCAACAATACGGTGCGATAAATACATTATTTTTGTTCAGATTTAATTTAACCTTAATACCACTAAAAAGTATGAGCATAAAAGCAGAAATAATAACCATTGGCGACGAATTATTAATAGGGCAAGTAATAGATACAAACTCGGCTTGGTTGGGTAAAGAATTAAATAAAATAGGCGTAAAGGTGCATCAAATAACTTCGGTAACTGATGATAAACAACACATACTTACCGCATTGCACGAAGCACAACAACGTGCGCAAGTAGTATTAATAACAGGTGGTTTGGGCCCTACCAAAGACGATATAACCAAAACTACACTGTGCGAATATTTTAACACTACACTTATACAAAACGATGATGTACTGAGCGATGTTACTGCAATATTTGCAAAATACAATAGAGAAGTAACTCCTATAAATAAGCTGCAAGCCTTAGTACCAAGTAATTGCACCGTTATACGCAACACACGAGGTACTGCACCTGCTATGCTATTTAATACGGCTAACAACGGTATAATGGTAAGTATGCCTGGTGTACCCTACGAAATGAAAACAATAATGGAGCTAAGCGTACTACCTTTATTGCAACAGCACTACACGCTTACGCCCGTACTACACGCCACACTGCTCACGCATGGTATAGGCGAGAGCATGCTTGCCGAAATGGTAGGCACGTGGGACGACAGCCTACCCCAAGGTATGCAACTAGCGTATTTGCCAGCTCCAAGCATGGTTAAATTACGCCTAAGTTATTATAACAATGATACTACTATTGATAGAACCCAATTACTCCAAACTAAAACACAAGAGTTACTTGCCATTGTACACGAGTACGTATATGGGTTTGATGACGATACTATTGAGCAACTTATACAAACACATTTTATAAAAAATAAACTCACGCTTACCGTTGCCGAAAGTTGTAGTGGAGGTGCTATTGCACAGGCTATTACTGCGTTAGCAGGTTGTTCGGCTTATTTTAATGGTGGGGTAGTTGCTTATAGTAATATGCTAAAACAAACTATATTAGGCGTTGATGAACAACTTATACAAACTCACGGTGTAGTAAGCATTGAAGTAGTAGAAGCTATGGCTAAAGGCGCATTACGACTAGGCAATAGTAACTATGCCATAGCTACCAGTGGCATAGCAGGACCCGATGGGGGTACTGCCCAAAAACCTGTAGGCACAGTATGTATAGCTATTGCCTGCTCCGATGGACGCACCTATAGCAAACAATTAAAACTGGTACACGACCGAAAAATAAACATACAACTTACCGTACAACATGCCCTACATACCTTGTATGCTATGGCTTTGGGGAAATTGGTGATAGAATAAGAAATGAACAATAAATCCTTTAACGTTAGTAAACGTATTAAAAGTTTTGGCTATGCCTTTAATGGCTTACGTGTATTAATAACACAGGAACATAATGCACGCATACATTTATTAGCCGCAACTATAGTAGTTATATTGGGTATAGTATTACATGTTTCGTTAATAGAATGGGCTATACTTATGTTATGTATAGGTGTAGTTATTGCGTTAGAAATAGTAAATACTGCCATTGAACAAATCGCCAATTTTATATGCCCTGAGCATAATCCAAAAATAAAAATAATAAAAGACCTAGCAGCTGCCGCAGTATTGGTTGGGGCTATAAGTGCTTCAGTAATAGGTTTGTTAATTTTTGTTCCTAAAATAATGGCGGTATAAACAAAGCTAGCTACACGTTAATTAGTTAATATTTTATTAATTACGAGGCTCACTTCTTTTGCTTTTGTTAGTGTCATTAAATGCGAACCATTGTTAATGGTATGGTCCACATTTTTTATTTTTTTGAGTGGTAATGTATGGTCGTTAGTACCTTGTATATGATATATTTTAGTGCTGTTTTCAATCCTCTCCCAATTAATTATTAAACCTACAGTACGTTTCATATACGTAGGGTTTTTACTAGCTAACATTTGTTTAAATGTTGCTTTATTTTTTCGTCTATCAGGTTCTACAATTGGTTGCAATAGCTTTGCACCTGCAAGTATCAAACTACCCGAAAATATTTTATGTAATGGAATCGCTTTTTGAAATTTATATCTAAATGGCAACTCATTTCTGTTTTTTGCACTTGATATAATAATCGTTTTTTGGGGCTTCAATACCTCTGCTAATTCCACACAAATCATTCCTCCTAACGATACTCCTAGCAATACAAACGGCTGTGTTGTATCTATTACTGAACAAAATTGCAATGCAAATTCGTTTAATGTTGCATTTTTTCGAGGCGTTTCATATTCAATTATTTTAAGACAATAGGATGTATCAATACTAAGCGAATCAAAAATATGTTTGTTGGCACCCTGCCCAGGGAAGCAATAGATAGTTGTTTTTATTTGCCCAAAAACAGTTAAAAAAGTAAGCGAAAAAATTAAAGTTAATGCTGTTTTCATTTTATAAAGTTTATTTACAATTTACCTAATCCTCCTACCTTTCCACTGCACACTATTCACCTTGCTATACACCACTACTAGCCATACTAACCAACTATAGGTAAGTGTAGCCGTAATAAATTTAGTATTAATAATTGTGGGTACTCCAATGTATTTTTTATATCGCTTAATTAAAAAAACATCTACACTCATCTTTGTAATTATACAAAATAATGTAGTGCTACATAACGCTCCGCAATGTATGTTATACATGTATAACATACTACCACTTGCCACTACTACCAATTGATATAGGGGCATTAACAAATTTGTTATACCAATACAATACATTATTCCATTAAGCAGTATGTTAGTATAAGCACCTTGCTTGCTTAGCCAACGTGCACGTTGCTGTACATATACTTTAATGCTTGGCGTAGTAGCATGTGTAACGGTTGCAGCACTATCATTAACATAAGTTACCTTATGGTTTGCATTTATAAATTGTTGCATCAATAGTACATCATCGCCAGATGTGGGTGCAGTAGCTAATGCAGTAGTTGCGTTTAATTGCATGTAGGCTGCTTTGCTAAATGCCATATTAGCGCCATTACATAACACATGTGTATTGCGCAATGCAGTGGCTCGTGTAAGTGCCTGCAAGGCTATGTTTTCGTTATAATCTATTATTGAAATTAAGTTGTTGATAGGCGGAGTAAACAACACCGAACCATACTGAAACGAAGTAGTATTGGCGATATGATGCTGTACGTGCGCACTTACAAAATTGATATTCAATACTACATCAGCATCTATACATATAATAAAATTAGTAGTAGCTGCTTTTACCGCCAAGGCTTGCGCTTGTTTTTTGTGATGTGTAGTTATTGCATACTCTTGTAATGCAATATAGTGTATATTTAAACTCGTTCCGTATGATTGTGCAATAGCAAGAGTTTCATCAGTAGAGTTATCATCAACAAATACAATGTGCATAAGTGCATTGGGATAGCTTTGCTTTATTAACGAGGTAAATAGTTGGGGTAAATTATGCGCTTCGTTGCGTGCTATTATTACAATAGTTACAGATGTAGTAGTAGCTGTTGGTGTAACGGGGGGAGTAGTAAAACCCTCATTAGTATTAACAATAGCTATACGCAGTATTAGCAGGCAATACGCTACATGCAACCCTATTGCTAGTGTTAATAGTACGTACATTACAATTGTGTTATTGAACTAATTTTAAATGGCATAATATGTATAGGATATACTTCAAATATATACAAAAAACCGCTTACTAATTGGTATTAGTAAGCGGTTTAAAATTGTAATTAATCCTTAAATTACATTTATTTTTTTGTCTATTTCTTCAATGTACGACTTAAAACGTTTGTCGGTTTCCATTAAGTTATTTACCGTGCGGCAAGCGTGTAGCACTGTTGCGTGGTCTTTGCCACCACAGTGTTGTCCTATAGTAGCCAACGACGATTTTGTCATTGTTTTACTAAAATACATTGCTATTTGGCGTGCTTGCACTACTTCGCGTTTACGTGTTTTTGATTTTAATGTTTCCATTTCCAAATCAAAATAATCGCACACCACTTTTTGTATATAATCTATAGAAACTTCACGTGCTGTGTTTTTTACAAAACGATCAACAATTTGTTTAGTAAGTTCTAAGGTTATTGTTTTTTTATTTAGTGTAGCCTGCGCCAGTATTGATGTTAAAGCACCTTCCAATTCACGCACATTACTACTTATGCTGTAGGCTAGGTATTCTATTACCTCACGTGGTAAGTCTATACCATCTACGTAGGCTTTCTTTTCTAATATAGCTATACGAGTTTCAATGTTAGGTATTTGCAAGTCGGCACTCAAGCCCCATTTAAAACGAGATAACAAACGTTGGTCCACTCCTATTATTTCTACAGGAGCTTTATCGCTAGTTAATATTATTTGCTTACGGTTTTGGTGTAAATGATTAAAGATGTTGAAGAACACATTTTGCGTACCTTCTCTACCCACAAACTCATGCACATCATCAACAATAAGTACATCTATCATTTGATAAAAATTTACAAAATCGTTTACTGTATTGTTGCGTGTAGCATCAGTAAACTGTTGTGTAAACTTAGCACACGATACATATAGCACGGTTTTGTTAGGGAAATTATTTTTAATTTCGATACCTATAGCGTGTGTTAAATGCGTTTTACCCAAACCACTTTGTCCGTATAACAACAATGGGTTAAATGATGTTTCGCCAGGTTTGTTAGCTACAGCATATCCTGCCGAGCGTGCCAAACGGTTACAATCTCCCTCAATAAAATTCTCAAACGAGTACGAAGCATTTAATTGCGAATCAACAGTAACTTTTTTTAACCCAGGAATAATAAACGGATTGCGTATAGGGTTAGCGCTAATATCAATAGGCATACTTACAGGCGAGTTGTGCAGCGCTTTAGCGTTAGGCGATGGCATACGCACCGTAATAGGTTTGCTATTACCATACGAGTTCTCTACCACAATGCTGTATTCTAATCTACCATCTGCACCAAGCTCTTTACGTACTACTTTTTTAAGTAACGTAATGTAGTGCTCTTCCAACCATTCGTAAAAAAATTGCGAAGGCACTTGTATTGTTAATACGCCATTGTGTAGTTTAACCGCTTTAATAGGGTCAAACCATGTTTTAAAACTTTGTAGGCTAATGTTGTCTTTTATTACAGCCAAACAGTTCTCCCATACTTGATCACAAGTCTTTTCCATTGAATAATATATATGTGGTTATGAATTTTAATTAACAATGAGTTCTTAATAAACTCTCTTGCAAATGTATATTTCATAATCAATTATGTAATAGTTATTGTGGTAAATATTTTAACAAAATTTTCGCTACCCTATTGCGTAATTCAAAACTTTAATTGTGGCACTTTCATTTACACGGTGTTTTGTGTTTTTTTCGAAGTAAAAATCAACTCTTCCTAAGCGTAAACCAGCCCAGCCAACTTGCGAAACTAAACATGTTTTATTGTCTCTGTTCCTTATTTCCAGTGGCTTTTCAAGGAATGTGTGTGTGTGTCCGCCTATTATTAAATCTATGTCTTTGGAGTGTTTTGCAAGTTCCATATCACTAAATTTTTTCTCCTCGTATTTGTAGCCCAAGTGCGACAAACAAATTACCAAATCGCACTTTAATTCGTGTTTTAATTTGTGCGTGTATTCTGCTGCTTTTTGCATAGGGTCGTTATATTTGGTATTACCGTACATTCTTTTGTCCACAAGTCCGTCTAAAGCTATTCCTAAACCAAATACGCCTATTTTTATTCCGTCTTTTACAAATATTTTGTACGGAATAGTTTTTCCTGCAAGCACGGTATCATCAAAGTTATAACTCGTATTTAAGTACGGAAAGTTAGCATTAGGCATTACTTTTAGCAATCCATCTAAACCGTTGTCAAAGTCGTGGTTGCCTATGGTTGTTGCATCGTAGCCCATCATACTCATTAGTTTTAATTCTAATTCGCCACCATATTTATTAAAATAAGGAGTGCCTTGGAAAACATCGCCCGCATCTAACAACAATACATTTTGTTCTTGGTTGCGTATGTCTTGTATAATTTTGGCACGGCGTGCAGCCCCACCCAATCCTGCAAATTTAGGGTCGTTTTCGGGGAAAGGGTCTATGTGCGAGTGTACATCGTTGGTGCTTAGTACTGTTATTTTTACAATTTCTTTTTGTGCTAATGCAGTAGTAGATATTCCCGAAAGACCAATAGCAGCACTCGCTCCAAAGGCTTTTTGTATAAAATTGCGGCGAGAAGTATCGTGGTTAAATGAAGTATAGTTATACATAGTAGTGGTTAGTTATAAGTGGTTAGACTTTAGGTAATAGATATTAAGAGTATTATAATTTTTTCTCGTAAAAAATACGTCCGTCTTTAGGGTAATTAAGTGTTTTACCCTCTTTTGTTTTTGCTTCAACTCCCTGTATTATAGCATCACGTAGCTTTAAACCTATTAAGTGATACTCCAATGGTTTGTTAAAAAACTTCATTTTATCGCCGCCTGCGGCTAAATAATCGCTTGTGGCTATGGTGTACGTTTTGGTTTCGTCAAACGGAACTTTGTTTATTAATATAGTCTTTGCAATAGTATCTTGAATACCTAACTTAATACCCGCCATAGGCATACCGTGGTTGCGGGCTACGTAGTCAAACAGTTCTTTTGTTTTTTCGCCACTTAGTGTAAGTACTGCTATGTCGTTTTCAAAGGGCATAAGTTCAAACAACTTGCCACGAGTAATAGCTCCCTTGGGCAAACTAGCACGTAAGCCACCATTGTTAAGCATTACTATATCTATTTTACGACCGTATTTAGCTAAATAAATTATACTCGCTTGCTCTTGTACTAAATCGCAGGTAAGGTTACCCAACGTGCTTTCGGGTAGGTCTTTTACGTGCGCTATGTCGGCAGTACCAAGCACCGCGTTCATTTCGGCGTCTATTAGTTTTTTGTACGGTGCTATGTAATCTACCTCTTCTTTTTTCTCGGTGTTGTTTTCGGTAGTTTTAAAATGAATACTTTGCGTTTCAGTTTTTACTAACTTAGGCGCAGGAGCACAGCCAGCAAGGGTTGCAACCGCAAGTGCTAATAGGTAAGGAGTGTTTTTTGTCATTGTGTTGGATGTTATATGTTTTTTAAATAATCCCATTCTTGAAACCAAGTGGACTTACTAACTAATTGTATCAACTCATAAAATTGAGTTTCAATGTTGATTTCTTCATTATAGTTTTTTAAGGCTTCGTTAAGAACAAATTCAACGTCTTGTTTTGTCATTAATTTATAATATTCACCATTGTTTATTGTAGATGAATAGTAATCATTTAGTGTGCCTACAAGTTTACCACTGTGGTCATCTATTATTTTATTGTCGAATAATTTTGTAGCTTGATTTATGTATTGCCCAAGATAGCTTTGGTGTAATTTGTCTGAAATATTTTTTAGGATATATCTTTTTTGTAAATCTGTTTTTATTGTTTGATAGGCATTTTTTAAATTTTGTAGAAGCTCCGTTTCATTAATAT
>JBEBIC010000476.1:0-1088 GCA_040080595.1 Bacteroidia bacterium
GCCATATATAGCATTAGCAGCTAATACCGCCAAGTGTGCTTTTGTAGTAGTGTTTGCCATAATAGGTGTTTGTTTTCGAATTCAAAATTAGTATATAAGTACCAATTACGAATTAAAAAATGCGAATTACGTTTTAAACCATGGGCGACAAATAAATAACGGTTAAAGTAAAAAGGGTTTTAATAAAAATAATGCCCCCAGTTAGTGTCTAACTGGAGGCATGTTCAATGCGTGGCTTTTATAGTTTATTCGTAATGCCCTTTGAGGGAGTGCACAACAATTTCATTATTCATTACTTGATACACTATTCTATGTTCACGGTTAATACGCCTAGAGTAAAGTCCAGTTAGCTTGTGTTTAAGGGCTTCGGGCTTACCAGTACCTGTAAAAGGATGTTGTGCCATTTCTTTTAACAGGGTTGATATTTTTTTAATAACAACTATTTGTCCCGATTTTCTATATCCTTCAATATCACCGATGGCTTTGTGAGTAAAGTCTATTTTATACATTATTCTATCCCTAAAAAGGCATCTAATTTATCTACACTTACACGTGTAAATTTGCCTTGCTTGTACTGTTGTTTACTTTCCTCTATCTTGGCTACAAACTCAGCGTTATAAGGCTTTTCATTATTAAATTCAAATTTAATTTTAAGCGCTTTCATAAACGCTTTTATTGTTTCTATTTGCGACGCATCGTTGGTGTATGCTGTAAAATTTATTGCAGTCATTTTTTTTTCGATTTTAATTAGTTTACAACTAGCTGTATGTTTAATTAGCTCTGCATAAGTGTAAAATTAAGATTTTATTTTAAACTATTCAGCGTTATATGAATGATTTTTTAGCCTAAAATTATAACTCTCAGTTTAAACCGTGGGCTATGTTAAATAATAAAAACAAGGCTTAAATTTTGCGCCAAGCACCCAAGTTAGTAGCTACTGTAAACGACCAGTTTTGCGCCGCTATATTGTAATTGGTATAAGCTATACCGAAATTTATTTTTTTAACATTAAGCCCTACACCCATTGCAAAACCTGATAGTGCAGTTTTAAACGAATATGCCAACTCACGGCGTTGCTTATGATTATA
>JBEBIC010000189.1:0-5396 GCA_040080595.1 Bacteroidia bacterium
GTCGAAGCCCATATACGACTAGGGCTTCGACTCCGCTCAGCCACCAAGGCGTGAATAAAAACTGTAAGAACAGTTAAAATTAATTTCCTCTATCGTAATTAATAGTAAGCGTAGGTGTTTTGGCTATACATTGGCAAGTAAGCACATAGCCTTGTTGTACTTCGTCTTCGAGTAATGCGTAGTTGGTTATCATATCGGCAGCACCCTCAGTAAGTAATGCACGGCAAGTGCAGCAGCTACCACCTTGGCAAGCATAAGGAGCATCGTAACCTGCGTTAAGCACAGCCTCTAGCACAGTTTGGTTAGCACGTAATGGAATAGTAAACTCATCACCATCTAATACTATAGTTACATTAGCATCTACACTTACATCGCTTTTAGCTACAGGAGTAGCCTCTACTGGAGCACTAAAGTATTCAATATGAACAGTTTTTTTATCTACGTTTAATTCTTCTAATGTTTCGCGCACAGCGTCCATCATAGGAGTTGGACCACATATAAAATATACGTTATTGGCATTAGTACTAAGTGTATTACTACTAAACAATAATTTATTTTTAGCTTTATCTAATCGTCCACCTAGCACGGCATCAGTACTATTTTCTAATACATGTATTACTTTTAATTTGTTGCTATTGCTAGCTTGTAACGCAGTAAGTTCAGCATTAAACACTATACTTTGTTCGTCTCTATTGCCATATACTAAGGTAAGTGTGCTGTTAGGTTCTGTAACCAATACGCTTTTAATAATACTAAGCATAGGTGTAATACCACTTCCGCCTGCAAATAACACGTAATGCTTGCTATTACTAGGGCTTAATACGCTATAAAAATTACCTGTTGGAGGCATTACTTCTATTGTATCATTTACTTTAAAATTATCAATCATGTAGTTGCTGCCTTTTCCGCCAGCTACACGTTTTACGGCTACACGTATTTCGCCATCCATTACACCGCTACATATACTGTAACTACGGCGTACTTCTTCGCCATTTATATGTAGTTTAAAGGTAATATATTGCCCTTGTATAAAATTAAAAAGTGGCGCACTAGCCATAGGAACATTTATAGCTATAGATATAGTATCAGCCGTTTCGGGGCGAATGTTAGCTATGGTACAGGTTATGAATTTACTCATTATAATTTTTGTTTTTTTTTGTTATAAATAGATATTGCAAATATAAGTAAGGTATTGATACGTTTTTGTTAAAATAATACGTTTCTCTCACTTCATTTTTCGCGTAAATTATTCGCCTTTCAGCAATGCAATAGCGGCGTTAGGATTAATGTGATTAAACACGTAACTGCCTGCTACCAATGCTTTAGCGCCACTTGCTATAAGTTGCGCTGCATTTTCGTTGGTTACACCGCCATCTATTTCTATTATAGTAGTGGCTCTGCGTGCTAGTATTAAGTTGTGTGCTTCATGTACCTTACGATAGGTATCGGTTATAAATTTTTGCCCGCCAAAACCAGGGTTTACACTCATTATAAGCAATACATCTATATCATTTATTATGCTTTCCAATACATTAACGGGTGTGTGCGGATTAAGCGCTACGCCTGCTTTTGCACCACTTGCTTTTATTAGCTGTAATGTGCGATGTAAGTGTGTACAGGCTTCGTAATGCACAGTAATAATTTCGGCACCTTTGGCTCTAAATTCGGCTATATATTGGTCAGGGTTTACTATCATTAAATGCACGTCGAGCGGTTTGGTGCAATGTTTTTTTAGCGCTTCCATAACAGGAAAGCCAAACGAAATATTGGGTACAAACACGCCGTCCATTACATCAATATGAAACCAATCGGCGGCTGATGTATTGATGAATTCGCAAGCACCTTTAATATTGCCAAAATCGGCAGCTAATAAACTAGGAGATACTATTATGGACATTGTAAAATAGCTATTTAAAAAGTAATTAATTATAAAACAAAACGCACGAACTAAATACGGTTATTTACATTCGTGCGTTGCGTTTTTTTTATTGTAAAACAGGGTGTGTAATGGTAATTATTTACCGCAATATTATTTGCTAAATAAACGTAATTCGTAATTTTTAATTCGTAATTAATACTTATTTATCTAAATCTTCAAAGCTAACATTAGCCGAATATTCTCCGTTGTTATCGCGTGCTGCATCGGGGTTCCATTCTTTGCGTGGCTCTAGTGGACCTGAGTTATCTTCTATAAATTGTATAGAATCTTTTAGAGCTTCCATAAATTTTTCAAAGTCTTCACGGTACAAAAATATTTTATGCTTTTCGTAAGTAAATTTTCCGTCTTCGGTAAAGCGTTTTTTACTCTCCGTAAGTGTTAGGTAATACTGGTCTGCACGAGTGCTTTTTACATCAAAAAAATAAGTGCGTTTGCCCGCTTTTATTGCTTTTGAATACAATTCTTGGTTGTTTCCGTTCTCTTCCATTTGGCGTTGTGTTATACTAGTTTTTTAATTCTTTATATGGTGCAAGTTTACTAATTTGTTTTATAAATAGGTGTGTTGCGGTAAATATTATTTATGGTACTGTTTTGATGTAAACGAAATAAATTTTCATTACGCACCTAGTTGTTATTTATTTTAACAATTAATTGTTGATTAAAGAAACAATTTCAAATTTTAAAAGTGTTTTTTATTAAAAAAAGTTACATTTGCAAAACAACGCTAAACAAATACATACAACGTTAAGCACTACTCAAAAATTAGCATACTACTACACAATGAACACCACTAATTATATTCAAACTATTGGTTTTACACCCAAAGAAAACGCAGCTAATATTTTTGAAAAAAAATACACTAATGGTTATACGCTAGAACTAGATGTAAAAAAAGAAACCATACACTTTGGTGGTATAATAAAAATTCAGGGTAAACTCACTCAAAAAATAACCAAGCCTGAAGATTATGTAGTGCTAGAGTGTGTAAACCGTTTGTTACTTACGGGCTACGCACCCGAAACTATTTCGTTAGAAAAAGTGTATCCTGCGGGACATGGTTTTTCGGGACGATTGGATATATGCGTAACCCACCCCGATGGTACTGAGTTTTTATTAATAGAATGTAAAACCTACGGCAAAGAGTTTGATAAAGAATTTACTCGCTTAAAAAAAGACGGAGGGCAACTTTTTACGTATTTTAAATTTAGCAACAAAGCCAACGTTATTATGCTGTATGCTTCAGCACTAGAGGGTGATAAAATTGTATATAAAAACGAAATTATAAAAATTGAAGATAGCTATAGAACTGGCGATGTAAAAGATTTTTATAAAGCGTGGAATAAAACAACGCATACCAATTTAATATGGGATAACACGCCTTATAACACACTTACAAAAAAAATATTTACTAAAGCCAATTTAAAACCATTAACCAAAGAACAAAGCGATACTATTTTTCATGGTTTTGCCTCTATACTTCGTAAACACTCGGTTTCGGACAAGCCCAATGCGTTTAATAAAATATTTAATTTGTTTTTAGCCAAGCTATACGACGAGGCTAATGCCGACGATGTAGAACTGGAGTTTCATTGGCGAGAAGATGATGACCCTGTTGATTTTCAAATACGACTAATTAACTTACACAAAAACGGTTTACACGCATTTTTAGATAAAGAAATTGCTGGTATTGAAAATTCTGATTTTGAAGGCTATAAAGATGCTGACGAATTAAAAGAACGAAAGAAAAAATTATTAAAGTTTAACAACGTACTTACTATTAAAGAAGTGCTGGATGATGCCAGCTTTGACGAAAACCAACGTGTATTAAAAGATGTAGTTAAGCTACTCGAAAACTACCAAATACGTTACCCTCGTAAGCAACAACACTTATCCGACTTTTTTGAACTATTACTTACCACAGGGCTCAAGCAAGAGGTAGGACAATACTTTACACCTCCACCTATTACCAAATTTATTGTACGATCATTGCCCATAAAGCAAATGATGCTGCAAGAAATTAATAACCAAGACCCCAAACTACCCGCCGTTATTGATTACGCAGCAGGTAGTGGGCATTTTATTACCGAAGCCTTAGAGGAATATCAAGATATTATAAATAAAATTGATATTGATAAAGAACTTAGTTTTCCTAAAGCAAAATTAGCCGTAAAAAGTTGGGTTGCCGACCCTTACAACTGGGCTGCACGCTATGTATATGGCATAGAAAAAGATTACCGCCTTGTAAAAGTTGCCAAGGTAGGTTGCTATTTTTATGGAGATGGTGTAGCGCAAATAATACACGGCGATGGCTTGGATAGTTTTGCAACATCTAAAACATACAAAGGTTTATTAAAAGAAAACATAAACATAGAAGACTCTGCAAAAGCCAAATTCTCAGTAGTGCTAAGTAACCCACCCTACTCCGTAAACGACTGTAAGGACGACCTTGAATACATAGGCGCACAACACGAATACACGCTATACAACAGCCTAAGCGATAAGAGTAAAGATATAGAATGCTTGTTTGTAGAGCGTACCAAGCACCTACTTAAAAATGGCGGAGTAACAGGCCTAATACTGCCAAGCTCTATACTCAACAACACAGGCATACAAACCAAAACGCGCGAAATTATACTCCAATATTTTGATATAGTAGCCATAGCCGAACTAGGTAGCAACACCTTTATGGCAACGGGTACCAATACCGTAACATTGTTCCTGCGCCGTAGAGATAATAAACTGTGGCAGGAGTGGCAAAAATCGGTAGCCACATTGTTTACAACCCAGCAGGACATTACCATAAACGGCATAACCACACCAGCCGCCAAATACATAAGCCACACGTGGCAAACGCTTACTTATGCCGACTATGTAACCCTGCTAAACAAAACACCCAACACAGTAGTAACAGCGCACGAACTATACAACGAATACCGCAAAAAACTTAAAGTAAAAAACGAAACCGAATTTTGGGACACGCTCCTAGCCCGCGAAGCCAGCAAGCTACTCTACTACATTATAGCCTATAACCAACAAATAGTGCTAGTAAAAAGTGGCGAAAAAGATGCCGAAAAACGTTTCCTTGGCTACGAGTTTAGCAACCGCCGTGGTAGCGAGGGTATGCACGCCATGCAAGGCGGCAAAACGGTTGATGACAGTACACAACTATACAGTGCCACCCAGTTTAACGATGCCACCAAAGCAAGCACCTATATACTACAAGCGTTTGAGGGCAACTATACAACGCCAATACACGCCAGTATGCAAAACAACGTAACACGCCATAGCTTAGTAGATATGCTAACTTTTGACCGTGTAGAGTTTGAAAAAACAATTTTATTGAGTGTAAAAAAAAAAGTAAAAATTGAGAGTAAGTGGGAGGTTAAAAGATTGGGAGAAATTTCAAAAATAAAAAATGGATTTGCTTTTAAAAGTGAAGAGTATGTAGATAATGGAT
>JBEBIC010000190.1:0-5395 GCA_040080595.1 Bacteroidia bacterium
ACTTATTACAAGATGAATTTAATCTACCCAATGCACAAGACCAATACATTGTAGGATTAGAATACAGTATAACTATCAAATAAAAAATAACCTAATAATGAAATATCTATTAATAATTAGTGCTTTAATTTGCCTTAGTAACAACGCAATAGCACAAGGAAAAAAAACAGTTAAAAAAAACAAAATAAAGCTAGCCACTGTAACCAAAACAGAAAACGGAAAAACTATATTTGAAAGTAAAGAGCTATTTGATAAAGATGGCAACACCATTGAAACCATAGACTACACCAAAGAAGGTGGTATAAAAACTACACATAAGTTTAAATACAATAGTGATGGCGACGAAATTGAAGACTTAGAATACAATGCGCAAAATACATTAGTAGAAAAAAAAGTAACCAAATACAATAGTTTAAAAGAACGTACCGAAGAGCAGTATTATGACGCTAGTGATAAACTTACAAAAAAACATACCTACACTTACGACGGTATGGGACTTAAAACCGAACGCAAAACAATAGATGCCACAGGGCAAATAACGTGTGTAAAAAAATACACTTATAGCAAAAAATAAAAAAACTAATTACATAGCAAAAACGCACCTTGCAAGCAGTATTAAACCTACTATCTACATTTAACCCTATTACCCTTGCCGAAATGGAGGGGGTAAAACTAATGGATAGAACCGATACTAAATACACGTTTGCGATAGAAGATTTAGTACGCATATTACCTTTAATACAAGATAAGTACAAACTATTAGTAGTAGAAAATGCACGCATCAATAGGTATGAAACCTTGTATTATGATACGCCCGAATTAACCTTATACCACCAACATCAAGCAGGGAAACGCAACAGATATAAGGTGCGCCACCGCACGTATATAGAAAGCGAAATTGGTTTTTTGGAAGTGAAATTTAAAAACAACAAAGGGCGCACGTTTAAAACCCGCATTAAAGAAAACGCTGTGTGCTATACTTTTAGTGCCACGCACGATGAATTTTTGCAACGTAAAACTCCATATAACGCTAATGATTTAACGCCTATGGTGTGGGTTAATTATAGTCGTATAACTTTAGTAAACACTACATCGGCAGAGCGTTTAACGATAGATCTTAACCTCGAATTTAAAAACGAAACCAACACACAACTACACCCTAAGTTAGTAATAGCCGAAGTAAAGCAAGACGGCAAAGCCTACTCGCCATTCATTGCATTAATGAAAGAGCTACACCTACGTGAAGGATCTATAAGTAAGTATTGCTTGGCAATAGCACGTATATACCCAACAGTAAAACAAAATAATTTTAAACCCAAATTACATAACCTTAAACACTTATTAACCCCATGACACTATTACAAGTATTAACCACCGAACCAGTAATTACTGATAGTTTGGACGCATTAATAAAAATAACTACCAAAATTAGCTGGCGCTTACTTATAGATTTAGCATCGGTATTTGTGTTGGTGCGTTTTATTTATTACCCCACGTACAAACATCGCGAATTATTTTTTACATTTTTTATACTCAACCTCATTATATTTTTAATCTCTTTTTTGCTCAACAAGGTTGATTTATCAATGGGTGCAGCCTTTGGTTTGTTTGCTGTGTTTAGTATGTTGCGCTATCGTACCGAAAACATTTCCAACAACGATATGTCGTACCTATTCCTGTGCATAGCTATAGGTTTAGTATCGGCAGTAGCCAAAATAAAAGGAGCGGAAGATGCTTACGAATATTTGTTTTTGGGAGGGATTAATGCCGTAATTATACTCGTTACTTATTTGTTGGAAAGCAAACATATTATGCAACGAGAATCGTCTAAAATAATAGTGTACGAAAATATTGAAATGATAAAAGCCAACAAAAACGCTGAATTAATGCAGGATATAAGCACTCGTGCAGGTATAAATGTGCACCGTTATGCAATACAAAAAATAGATTTTTTGAAAGATGCCGCATACATAAAAGTGTATTATTACGAAGCGTAATCGTTTATATATTTAAAGTTAATAACCCGAAATTTTAAATTGTAGCATAGTGAATTAATCATACACTAGCTCAATAAAATTAAAAGTCAGTAAATACATCGCTCAGTTTACATTGTACACCTATGGTTATATATTTACTGTTGTAATTTTTAGTTCCTGTATTGTTACGTTGCTCATAGTTAGCGGTAAGCGTAAGATAGTTGGTGTTGTTGGGAATATAAAATAAACCTAATTTTATTATTTGTTGATTTTGTACTCCTGCAAAATAACTTGGGTGTGCGCCTGATGAATTGTTTGAGTTTATTACACTTAAACTCCCCTCTCTATTGATAACATTTAATGAATTGTTGGGTGTTAAATAATTGTATGATGCCATAACACCAATACCGTAGGTGCTTACGTAATTAAGCGTTGCATACATTTCGTTATAATTATAATTCCAGGGGTGCGCCATAGGCTGATTGTAATGTAGCACAGCACTTTGTATTTCGCTATTATTGGTATATTCCGCTTGTAAGGTTAAACCTTTAAGCGTAAAACTATCTAACGATTTTATACCCACTTGCTTACCCTTACCAAACGAATGCAATAACCACTGTGCATATACGTATGCTTTTTTTACAAAACGATATTTAACACACACGCCACTATTGGTAGTAGTTGCAGTCAATAGCGTTATAAATGGATTAAGCATTGCACCATTAAATTTGCCTTTAGTTGTATTAAAACTCGCTTCAGTTTCGCGCATATCAAACAGTGTAAGTTGCAATTTATTTTTAAAAAAACTTGCGCCTAAAGTGTGTGTAGTTAATGCTGATTTATTAAAGTAAGGCTCTGTACTGCCCACATACGTAGTATAGCGGTTAAGGTCTATATGAGTAAGTAGTGCGTACTGTGTTTGATAAAAAAAGTTGCGGTAGTTAAAACTAAATCGTACAAACGGATAGTTTAAACTATTGGCACTCATTAACAAACTTCTGTATCCATCGCCAATGCTCATTTTTCCGCTCCCTGCTTGTACTGCTACATACTTGCGTGTGTAGCTTATGTAACCACTTGCGTTGGTATAATCAACGCCTGTTTTTTTATATTGTTTGTAACGTCCTTGCCCAGGTATAATTTCGGTAGCTTTGGCATACGCCTGCATATATGCAGGTAGTAACGCTTGGTTCTCTGTAAACCATGTATTAAATTCCAAATACTTACCCAACCTACCATTAGCATATACTCCACGTGTATTTTGGTAACTATGCGCACTATCATTACTTATGCTTACACCAAGTATTGGGTTAATGCGCAAATAGGCATTGTCGCTATCATTTATAACAATAAAATCTTGCGTAAATAATTTTCGGCGTATGTATTTTTTATTTTTAGTGAGTGCGTCATTAGTTATATTTTGCAAGTTGAATGGCTTACATGCCGTTATTACCCTGCGTTGCAGCGTATCATCATACAAACGTGCTTCTGCATTATAATAATTTTGCGCATTAAGCAACGAATAATCTACATACGATTGTGCTTGAGTTGCTCTATTAGCAAGCAATACAAGCACAATAAGTAGTAACTTAAAATATGTTTTTTTGTAATACATCGTCATATACATTGCGTAAACCTTGTGCTAACGAGGTAGTATGTTTCCAACCAAGGCTGTGTATTTTATCTACATTCATTAGCTTGCGAGGTGTGCCATCAGGCTTATTGGTATTAAACACTAACGTACCTTTGTAGCCCACTACTTCGCATATTAGTTGTGCTACATCGGCTATACTTATATCCTCGCCAGTACCTATGTTTACAAGTCCTTCGGCGTTATAATTATGCAATAAATATACGCAAGCTTGAGCCAAATCATCAGCGTGCAAAAACTCTCGTTTTACCTTGCCACTTCCCCAGACTTCTGCTGTGGGTTGGTTATTTATTTTAGCGGTATGTATCTTACGAATTAAAGCAGGCAGTACGTGCGAATTTTCTAAATCATAATTATCATTAGGGCCATACAAGTTGGTAGGCATAGCGCTTATAAAGTTACAACCGTATTGCGCACGGTAGGCATCGCACATTTTTATTCCTGCTATTTTAGCTATGGCGTAGGGTTCGTTAGTTGGCTCCAAAACGCCTGTTAATAGGTCGGTTTCGGTCATAGGTTGTGGTGCATGTTTAGGGTAAATACACGACGAACCCAAGAACAATAATTTGCTTACTCCATGCACATAACTTTGATGTATAACATTGTTTTGTATCATCATATTTTCGTAAATAAACTCGCCTCTATACGTATTGTTGGCGTGTATGCCTCCTACTTTAGCGGCAGCAAGCACTACGTAATTGGGCTTTTCACGAGCAAACATTTCTGCCACCGCTGCCTGATTAGTTAAGTCTAACTGCGCATGTGTGTAAGTAATAAAGTTACTAAAGCCTTGCGCCTGTAAGGCACGCATAATAGCCGAGCCTACCATTCCTCGGTGTCCTGCTATGTATATTTTGTGGGTTGGGTTCATTGGGGGAATTGGATTACTTAATATATTTTTCAAAGGGTGTTACAAACTTTGTTATCATATCATTTGACCGTTTTTTAGCTTGCGTTACAAAATGATTAAGATATGCTTTTGCCCAAGCTTCTTTCGTAAATTCAAATCCTTGGTCTAAATCACAAACATGAAATTGTAGTTGCATTGCAGCAGCCCAATTTATATATAAATTATTAGGATTACACTTAAATAAATTAACCACGTGCGCATCTACACATACTAATTTGTCATGTTCTAATTCCCAATCTATTTCAAAATAATTAATTGTAAAGGTATCAAACTCTTTGTTATCAATCATCTTAGCGCACACCTGCGCAAGCTTATATGCTGATATAATATTAGGTGCTTGAGCTGATTTAGAAATATTACGTGTTTTTATATCTATTATTTCATAGAAGTCATTTTTAACCACCAAAATATCGGCGGTGTCATTTTGTTTTTCATCAAACGGATTGTCTATACTCCATTTATCGGTAGCGTTTTTACCTCTACTTAATAAAAATAAAACTGTTGGCGAATTAAATAGTGCTTGCCTTGCATCATAACCTATGTTTGTTGCATTTTTGCTATACAAATCATTTAAATATTCGTATTGCCTAAATGTATTTTTTGGTAGTTGTTTTTTTATTTTCTCATATACCTGTTTATCAAAAGGTTCGCCAGCAGCATGCCCTGATAATGTTCCCGAAAGTGGCTTTGATACTGTACTTCCTTTAATCTCGTTTATTAATTTAGTATAGTTTACATTCATTATAACTTTGTAAATAGGTCTTTAAATAATTTGTTTATGTCGTTCAAATGTTTTTCGTTTTTATCAGCAATAAACAAATTTACTTTTAATGTAATTTCATTATGTAATTGTACTTC
>JBEBIC010000191.1:0-5382 GCA_040080595.1 Bacteroidia bacterium
GTATACATGCGCATTTCGTATGTATTAATATTTAAAACACAAATTTACATATTCATTATGCGCATATACGCATTTTAAATATACGCCCCTACTCCACTCCCATTACCTCCTCCAAGTAATGTTTTTCTATACCAAAATATAATTTAGTCGCTTTTATTTTTTGTAATAGTTCTTGTTTTTGGGCAGGTGTTTTGGGTTTCTTTTCGGCTATTATCATTACGTTTTTGGGCGTGTGTTCGCCTGCTATAAACTCTACTACTTTGGTGGTATAATCAAAATATTCGAGCAACAACGCACGCATGCCATCGGTAAGCATTTCGGCTTGTCGCTCTAGGAATATGCCGTGCTTTAGCATAAAATCTAGTTCGTTTTTGGTTTTATGTTGTTCCAACTGTCGGCGTATTTGTTTGTGGCAACATGGCGCTACTACTATTAGTTGTGCATTGGCACTTATGCCTTTGTATATGGCATCGTCAGTAGCGGTATCGCAGGCGTGCAATGCTATAAGCACGTGCAGTTGTTCGGTTTCAAACTCCTTTATAGTGCCTTGTACAAAGCTCAATCCGTCAAAAGTAGCTTTTTGCGCTATGGTGTTGCATAGCGTTACCAAGTCGGGGCGGTACTCCACTCCTACTACTTGCGCTTTGGTGGCTAGTACGTTGGTTAAATAATCATACAGCGCAAAGGTTAAGTAGCCTTTGCCTGCGCCCATATCTACCACTTTAAGCGTTTGGTGCGTGGGTAAGTTTTTTATTAGGGGGCTAAGTAGTTCTACATACTTATTTATTTGTTTAAACTTATCTTGCGCTGTTGGGTTTACATTGCCTTTATCATCAGTTATTTTTAAGTGGTGCAAATACGCTTTGCCCTCCGCTCCTATTATACGGTTTTTAGGCACGTTATGTTGTAATGATTCCAACTGCGTGTGTGTAGGTTTGGTTTGTTTTAAAATCGGTTTTTGGGCTTGGTCAAGTGTTACATCGGCAGTAAGTGTAAACAGCGCAGCGTGTTTAAACTGTGCCGTGGCTATGTAGTTAGTAATTAACAATACGCCTTCAGCAAGGTCAAAGTTTTTAACTATGTCTTTAGTTTTGTAACGGTAGGTAAAACTTAGTTTATCGTGTTGTTTTACTTGTATTTTTTTTATGTACACATTTTTTAATTCAGGTACATCGCCTTTGTAATTGCCCAGTGCAATTTTAACAAAGGTGTTTTCGTGTATAGATTGTTGTAGTAGTGTAATGTAGGTTTCTTGGTGTGTCATAGGGTGTGTAATCGTAGTATTTATAATTCCACCCCGCCCTTTGGGCACCCCTCAAGAGGGGAATTACAAGGTGGTAAAAGCAAGCGTAAAAAGTATTAAGTAGGTACAAAAAACGCTTTGCAAATACTTGCAAAGCGTTTTTTTTAGTTTTTTGTTATGTTATAAAAAATCAACTACCGCAGGCTTCGCAAGCATCTGGGTTATCCAACGAGCATGATATATTATCCATGTTTTGGTTGTATTGATTAGTTATTGCATTTTGTGTATAAGCTTCTATGCGTACTTGTGCTAATGTAGCATTAGGCGTAACTACAGTGTTGCTAATAGCGCTTGTAGCCGCATTAACGGTTGATGCAGTAGTAGTTGCCGTAGTGCCTTTTAGTGCTGCTGCGCTAGTGTCAGCCGTAAATTTAATGGCATCGGTAGCTGCTTTAGTACGCAAGTAGTACATACCTGTTTTTAAGCCTTTTTCCCATGAGTAAAAGTGCATTGATGTTAATTTAGCTGCATTTACGTTTTCTACAAACAAGTTCATCGATTGCGATTGGCAAATGTATGCGCCACGGTCAGCAGCCATATCTATTACTGTTTTTTGCTTAATTTCCCATACAGTTTTATATAGTTCTTTTAAGTTGCTAGGTATTTCGTCAATGTGTTGTATTGATCCATTACCTACTATTATTTGATTTTTAAGATTATCATTCCACAATCCTAATTTAACCAAGTCTTTAAGTAAATATTTGTTTACCACCATAAACTCGCCCGATAGTGTACCACGCTTGTATATGTTTGATGTAAATGGCTCAAAACACTCGTTATTACCCAATATTTGCGATGTACTTGCTGTTGGCATTGGTGCTAATAACAACGAGTTACGTACACCATATTTAAGCACTTCCTCTTTCAATATATCCCATTCCCAACGTGGGCTTGGTGTTACGTTCCACATATCGTATTGGAATATTCCTTTTGATACTGGGCTACCAGCGTAGGTTTCGTAAGGCCCATCTACTTTGGCTAAGTCTTTACTTGCCGTCATAGATGCGTAGTATATTGTTTCAAATATCTCTTGGTTTAACGCTTTTGCTTCTGCCGATTCAAACGGAAAACGCATCATACAAAACGTATCTGCCAAACCTTGTACACCTAAGCCTATAGGGCGGTGGCGCATATTTGAGTTTTTAGCTTCAATTACTGGGTAGTAATTCCCGTCTATTATTTTGTTTAAGTTTAACGTAATAGCATACGATATATCAAATAATTTTTGGTGGTCAAATGTACCTTCGGCAGTAACAAAACGTGGCAGTGCGATAGACGCAAGGTTACATACTGCTATCTCATCAGGAGCTGTGTATTCTATAATTTCGGTACACAAGTTACTCGATTTTATAGTACCTAAGTTTTGTTGGTTTGATTTACCATTGGCAGCATCTTTAAACAACATATACGGATTACCTGTTTCCATTTGCGCATCAAGTATTGCATTCCACAATTCACGTGCTTGTATGGTTTTACGTCCTTTGTTTTCTTGCTCGTAACGTGTGTATAATGCTTCGTGTTCAGCACCCCAGCAGTCGGCTAAGCCTGGTGCTTCGTTAGGGCAAAATAGTGTCCATTCGGCATTGTCTTTTACACGTTGCATAAACAAATCGCTTGTCCAAAGTGCAGTAAACAAATCGCGTGCACGTGCTTCTTCCTTACCATGATTTTTACGCATATCTAAGAAATCAAAAATATCAGCATGCCAAGGCTCTAAGTATATGGCAAATGAACCTTTGCGTTTTCCTCCACCTTGATCTACGTAACGTGCCGTGTCGTTAAACACACGCAACATAGGTATAATACCGTTTGACGTGCCGTTAGTACCTTTAATGTACGAACCTGTAGCACGTATATTGTGTATGCTTAAACCAATACCTCCTGCCGATTGCGATATTTTGGCGCAGCTTTTAAGTGTGTCGTATATACCGTCAATACTATCATCTTTAGCAGTTAATAAAAAGCACGACGACATTTGTGGTTTAGGCGTACCTGCGTTAAATAAGGTAGGCGTAGCGTGTGTAAACCAACGCTCGCTCATTAAATTATAGGTTTCAATAGCTGCTTTTATATCCGCTTTGTGAATACCTACAGCTACACGCATAAGCATGTGTTGTGGGCGCTCAGCAACTTTACCGTTAGTTTTTAACAAATAGCTACGCTCTAAGGTTTTAAAGCCAAAATAATCGTACCCAAAATCGCGGTCGTAGATAATTGCCGAGTCTAATTTTGAAGCATTCGCTTTTATTATTTCATACACATCATCGGCTATTAACGCAGCGTTTTGCTTTGTTTTAGGATCAATGTAGTTGTACAAATTAGTCATTACCTTACTAAAACTTTTCTCAGTGTTTTTGTGCAAGTTAGATATTGCTATACGAGCCGCCAACAGTGCATAGTCGGGGTGTGTAGTAGTCATACTTGCTGATACTTCTGCCGCAAGGTTGTCTAACTCGGTAGTGGCTACATCATTATAAATGCCCTCAATAACTTTTATAGCTACTTTGGTGGCATCTACGTGTATGCTATCTAAGCCATAGCTTAATTTTTGTACTCGCGCTGTAATTTTGTCAAATTGTACAGGCTCTTTTCTTCCGTCTCTTTTTATAACGTACATCATGGTGTATATGGGTATTGTGTTGTATATAGTTTATTATTTAAAAATCTGCGTCTAACGAAAACTCGTTATCTTCTCTGTTACCTGTTACTCCTGCTTT
This sequence comes from Bacteroidia bacterium, assembly GCA_040080595.1. Lineage (GTDB taxonomy): Bacteria > Bacteroidota > Bacteroidia > UBA4408 > UBA4408 > JACMRI01. Next base: position 4,021 of record JBEBIC010000191.1, read on the forward strand.
TTGATATTCGGCAACACGTTTTTCAAAAAAGTTAGTTTTGTTTTGCAACGATATTAATTCCATAAAGTCAAACGGATTAGTAGCATCGTATATTTTAGGGCAATTTAATGAGAGTAATAAGCGGTCAGCCACAAATTCTATGTATTGGCACATAAGGTCGGCATTCATACCTATTAATCGTACTGGTATAGCATCACGTACAAAATCTTTTTCTATGGCTACAGCATCAGCTATTATTTCTTGTATTTGGCTTACAGGAATTTTGTTTACTAAATCGTTAAACAACAAGCAAGCAAAATCGCAGTGCAAACCTTCGTCGCGGCTTATTAACTCGTTACTGAATGATAAGCCTGGCATTAAGCCACGTTTTTTAAGCCAAAATATAGAGCAAAAACTTCCGCTAAAAAATATCCCTTCTACTGCAGCAAATGCTATTAAACGCTCAGCAAAGTTACCATTGTCTATCCAACGCAATGCCCACTTAGCTTTGTGTGCCACGGCAGGTACGGTTTCCAAGGCATTAAAGAGCATATCTTTTTCTGCATTATCTTTAATGTAAGTATCTATCAACAACGAATACGTTTCGGAGTGTATGTTTTCCATCATTATTTGAAAACCATAAAAACAACGTGCCTCAGGGTATTGTACTTCGTTAAGGAAGTTTATAGCCAAGTTTTCGTTTACAATACCATCGCTTGCTGCAAAAAATGCAAGTACGTGTTTTATAAAATGTTTCTCATCGTCGTTTAGTTTGGTGTTCCAATCTTGTATATCGGCACCTAGGTCTATTTCTTCGGCAGTCCAAAAACTTGCTTCTGCTTTTTTGTAATATTCCCATATCTCATTATGCTTAATGGGGAATAAAACAAAACGGTCTTTGTTTTCTACTAAAATAGGCTCAACGGCGTTAGTTTGGTTTGACATTGTATAGTTGATTTTGTAGTTAGGTTTTTGCAGTGAATAAAACGATGTGTTTATTTCGTTTATCCACATTACAAAAATTCAAAAAAACGAAACCGAATACAAGTTATTTTAGTAGTGGTTATTAGTCAGTTATAAACAATGCTTATTTGTAGGGGACTGCGTGCGTTAGTTTAAAATATCAAAAAAAGTAACTAACAATTTTATGTGTAAAAATCATTCTTAAAAACAAGCACTCCTAATGCTTACAGTAACACTATTTTAAATAAAAAAAGACCTGTACCTATTGTTAATGCTATGTTTTAAAATAGTTCAAAATACAAAAAAAATGTTTATTAACAATTACATAAATGTTATCATTTACGGCTTTTAAAATTCAAAAAACTATTTTTAGTATTTTTATTATACTAAAAAACGAGTCGTAATCGCTAGTAAATATAG
>JBEBIC010000192.1:0-5375 GCA_040080595.1 Bacteroidia bacterium
AAACCGTTTTACTTACGCACCTGGCGCTAGTTACAAGCAATTTTTGGCATTGGTGGCGCATGAATATTTTCATTTATGGAATGTAAAACGCATACGCCCTATTGCTTTAGGTCCATTTGATTACGAAAACGAAAACTATACTAATCTGCTTTGGGTAAGCGAGGGCTTTACCAGTTATTACGAAGAGCGCATAGTACACCGTGCGGGCTACGAAACTAACACAGAGTATTTGGACTACTTAGCAGGAACTATTGCAGGTGTAGAAAACCAACCTGGCGCACGTGTGCAAAGTGCTAATAACGCCAGTTTTGATGCGTGGATAAAACAATATCGTCCGCACGAAAATAGCAACAACACCACTATATCGTATTATGGTAAAGGAGAAATTATAGCCGCTGCATTAGATTTATTAATAATAAACAATACCAACGCTACCAAAAGTTTAGATGATGTAATGCGGGTGTTGTACAACGAGTATTATAAAAAACAAAATCGTGGTTTTACTGATGAGGAATTTAAACAAGCCGTTGCAAGCATAGCAAACACTAACGTTGATGCGTTTTTTAACAACTATGTAGTAGGCACCGAACGTATAGATTTTAAAACATACTTAGCGTATGCGGGGTTAGATTTTAAAACCAAACCCAACATTACTACCGCTTACCTTGGTGCATCGTTGGTTGATGCAGGAGGCAAACTAATGGTGAAAAATGTAATGCGTGGCACAAGTGCGTATGAAGGTGGTTTAAACACTGACGATGAAATTATAGCCATAGATAACTACCGTGTAAACCAAGATAAATTTACTAAATACATAGCGGCCAAAAAACTAAACGACGAAGTTACACTTACTATTTCGCGCGATGATATTGTGCGTACTATAGTTATTACGTTAAAAGGTAATCCATCGCTCACCTACAGCATTAGCGCACTAAGCGAGCAAAGCAACAAACAAAAACAAGTACGTAAAAAATGGTTAGGTGCAGAGTAATTTGCACTACGTATTCCATTTAATAATACTCATTATAATTAATACAAAAAACTATGCAAAATTACCACGATTTAATGCGCCACGTTATGGAGCAAGGCGCTACCAAAACCGACCGTACAGGCACAGGCACACGTAGTGTTTTTGGCTACCAAATGCGCTACAATTTGCAAGATGGCTTCCCGCTTATGACTACTAAAAAAGTGCATACAAAATCTATCATACACGAGTTGTTGTGGTTTTTGAAAGGCGATACCAACATTGCTTATCTTACACAAAATGGAGTAAGTATATGGAACGAATGGGCTGATGCCGATGGTAACTTGGGCCCTGTATATGGCGCGCAATGGCGCAGTTGGCAAGGCGCTAATGGCGTTACTATTGACCAAATAACTAACGTTATACAGCAAATAAAAACTAATCCAGATTCGCGCCGACTTATTGTAAGCGCATGGAACGTAGCCGAGGTAGATAATATGAAACTACCGCCATGCCACGCTTTTTTTCAGTTTTATGTAGCTAATGGTAAGTTAAGTTGCCAACTCTATCAGCGTAGTGCCGATATATTTTTGGGCGTGCCTTTTAACATAGCTTCGTATGCGTTGCTTACACACATGGTAGCACAAGTATGTGGCTTGCAAGTAGGCGAGTTTATACACACCTTGGGCGATGCACATATTTACAACAACCACGTAGAGCAAGTGCAATTACAGCTTTCGAGAGATATACGTCCGTTGCCACAATTAAAATTAAACCCATTGGTAAATTCTATTTTTGATTTTACTTATGAAGATATTGCCATAGTAAATTATAACCCACACCCCCCTATCAAAGGGGCTGTGGCGGTTTAATACATTTATTTAAAACTACTTACTTATGATTTTTTTACGACTAATACGTGTACCCAATTTACTAATAATACTGCTTACTATGCTTGCTATGCGCTACGGCATTATGTACGCAATGCTTGGCATTAATGGTTTTGAGTTGCAATTAAGTACGCTTAATTTTTCGTTACTTGTAACAGCTACTCTACTTATAGCCGCTGCGGGTTACATTATTAACGATTATTTTGATGTAAAAATAGACACTATAAATAAGCCAAACGAAACGCTGATAGGCGTACAATTTAAGCGCCGTTGGGCTATGTTGTTGCACACTGTGTTTAATGTAATAGGTATTGCTATGGCATTGTATGTAAGTGTACAAGTGGGCAATTACCGCCTTAGTTTTGTGTATATGCTTGCCGCTACATTACTGTGGTTTTATAGTACAAGTTTCAAAAAACAATTAATAATAGGCAACGTGGTTATATCGTTTTTAGCAGGTTTAATCCCAATGATACCAGGCTTTTTTGAAATGCCATTACTCTATAAAAAATATGCCGAAACCTTAAAGCAATACGAAATGAATTTTAATTACATCTCTTATTTTTTGATAGGCTTTGCTGTATTTGCTTTTGCAATATCATTGTTACGAGAAATAGTAAAAGACATGGAAGACCAACAAGGCGATGAGGAGTACGGTTGTGAAACTATGCCCATAGTATTTGGTACACGCATTACTACCTTTATTGCAGTAGCAGTACTTACTATTACCATGGCTACAATTGCCTATTTGCAATACTTACAATACACCAGCGATGATAAACTATCCGTATATTACATTACCTTATTTGTGCAAATACCATTACTAATAGTACTAATAAAATTGCTACAAGCCAATGCCAAAGCACAGTACAGCACTATATCCAAATTAATAAAAATAAGTATGCTTACTGGTATTTTATACGCTTTTGTAATACACTACGAAATTGTACACCCTGCGCTTCAGCCACAAGCCCCTGAGCAAGCTCCAAGCGTGAGTATTGATGGTGGTTATTAGTTAGTTAAATAGTTTAGAACGTAAATTAGATTGGACTCAAGACTAGTATATGAAGCCAGTAATACAATGAAATAACAATTAAACTCGCAGTACTATCCGTGAGAAATTTAGCTAAATGTGGGAGGTACTAATTATAATTAATTAAACAAATGTAGGTATTCGTTTTTTAGTTGCGTAGTATTAATTGTATTTGTAAAATGAAGCTGTGCGCCTTGTTGCCACTCATTAAACTGTGCATTGTTCATAGTATAAAATGCCGTTATTTGTTTTATAAACACATCAGTATCGTTTAACGAAATATCCATACCCGCTTTATGTTGTGCTAAGTTGCGCCACGGAGTTTGATCGGATATTAGTACTGGCAAGCTATACGAAAGGGCTTCGGCTATTACATGCCCGTAGTTTTCGTGCTGTGTAGGAAATAATAGTGCGTGATAGTGAGGAAAAGTAGCCTCAAATTCGTGGGGTTGCAACACGCCTTTGTACTGTATGTTGTGCGTATATATAATTGTGTTTTGGGTACTATTCCAATAGGCTGCATCTTCCACAGGCCCATATATATCAAGGCTTACGTTAGTGCCTTGTGCTATACATTGTTGTACTATAGCTATGGCTTGCGCTAAGTTTTTTTTAATAGAAATACGAGAGATAAACAACAAGCGTAATTCGTTAGTATTTTTATGCGCTAGTGCAACATTTGGTGGTGCTACTGTAATGTTAGATATGGTATGTATAAGGCTTGCATAGGGTATGTTTTGTTGCACCTCTTTAGCCTCTTCGGTTGATGTTGCGTGCCATTGCACATAAGCGTATTTGGTAAGCAAATTCATGCCCCACAAAAACATTTTTTTCTTTACCCACTTTAGCTCCAATGCACCACTACCAAGCATTCCACGAGGTGCAATTATTATTTTCTCTACGTCTAATTGTTGCGCCACCCAAAGTGGAAGTACCGAAAAAGGTAATGAAAATAAGCCGTTAATGTATATACTATCGGGCGCAAGTTCTGTTATAAATTGGACGTATTGTTTTTTGTTTTGATGCGCTTTATCTAAATAAATAACGGTGCAGTGTGGCTTTTCAATCCAAGTGTTTAACTCTATATTTGGGTACGATGTTGTATCTCCCAAATCTCTATCGCCACACACAATATAATAGTGTATGTGTGTATGTGTTAGTGCCACCATATTAATTATAGAACGTACTGGACCACCTGCTTTTACTGCAGGTTCAAACCAATCTATAAACAATAAAACTTTTTTTTTATGATGCACTTGTGAATTAATTACGAATTAAAAATTACGAATTACGGTTTAAAACTAATTAACCTCAACACCACAGTATTTACTACTAACAAATTGTAATTACGCCGTTTTAATTCTTCGTTTGTTGCTATCTAAATAGTAGCGAATAAACAACTCAAAACCTCCACGACTCTTTGATACTTTGGTAAGACTTGATGTATTAAAATCGTACGCTACGCCTCCTGCATAGTTAGCATATTCGTACATTCCTTTTACTATTACAGCATCTTTATTACGATAAAAAACGCCTAACGAAGCCGTTGAAGACTGTACCAATCCTGTATGTTGTGCAGCATCTTTAATGGCATACTTTACATACGAACCTAATAATAATTCTTGCGCTTTACCTTGACGGTTGTAATACACAGCAGGATTAAAAGCTATGTTACTTTGTGGTAAACCTATTGTACCTGTAGCAAAAGCAGCAATACGCATTTTTAATTTATCGTCTTGTGCAGTACCTACAAATGTTTGCTTAGGCGTATTTACATGATACGCCGCAACGCCCGCTGTTAGGCTTTTTTGATTATTACCCGTCATGTTTTTTTCGCCTACACCATAGTTATATACTGCTCCTGCTCCTACATCAAAAAACGAAAGTTTAGTATTAGCAAACGTTTCGTTGGTTTGCAACGACGCATCGTACACACTACCATTGTATTGGCTTGCCCATTGTAAGTTACCTGTATTTATACTGCGTTGTCCTGCACTTACATACAATGCGCCACCAAGAGTACTTTCTTTATCAATACGTAAATGGTAAGCAATAGGTAGGGTAATGGTAGTAGTAGTTAATCGTGCATCGCCCGCATTATCATTATATACACTAATGCCTGATGCTAAGTAACCGCTTTTGCTTTTTTTAAAGCGCATATCAAACGAAGCATTAATTGTATTATATGGCGTAGCAACGCTTTTCCATTGTGTTTTGTAATTAAGTATAGCTTGCATATCGTGGCTTGACCCTGCTAATGCTGGGTTAAGTGTAAGGGGTGCATACTGCATTTGCGAAAAATGTATATCTTGTGCAGTAAGATTAGCAACACCAAGTGTTGTGAGTAATAAAGTAAGTGTGTATTTTAAGTTCATTGTGTTTTTAAATTAACTAGATGTTTAAATTTAATATTTTGCTTTAGCTTTTTGTTCGCAAATATTTATTTAGAGAACCGAAATATCGGTTGTAAAAAACTAATGTTAAT
>JBEBIC010000023.1:0-22333 GCA_040080595.1 Bacteroidia bacterium
AAACATCAATAAGCAATTACAACTTATTGATAAGAACGATAAAATGCGTATTACTGATATTAAAAGCCGTATCAATCAACGCTTGCAAGAGGTAATAGATAGTAATAAAATAGATAAAAATAGGTTGGAGCAAGAAATGATTTTTTATATAGAAAAATTAGATGTAACTGAAGAAAAAGTACGTTTAAAAAATCACCTTACCTACTTTGCGGCTACTATGAAAGAAGATGCAAACGGACGCAAGCTAGGTTTTATAGCCCAAGAAATAGGGCGAGAAATAAACACCATAGGCTCCAAAGCCAACAATGCCGCCATACAACAACAGGTGGTAATAATGAAAGATGAATTAGAAAAAATAAAAGAACAAATTAACAACGTACTATAAAACTTTAGTTTTGTACGCTAACATTTAGCAGTATGCACACCACTACTCCCCCACAACAAGGCAAGGCCATTATATTTTCGGCACCCAGCGGTGCTGGAAAAACCACTATTGTACATCATTTGTTAGATAAATGTAATCTCAATTTATCATTCTCCGTTTCCGCTACAAGCCGTGCTATACGTGGCGGAGAAACCAATGGGGTGGACTATTATTATTTTTCAGTATCTGAATTTAAAAACAAAATAGAACACAACGAATTTTTTGAGTGGCAAGAAGTGTATGCTGATAATTATTATGGCACACTCAAAACCGAAATAGAACGTATATGGGCGCAAGGCAAGCACGTAATATTTGATGTTGATGTGGTAGGAGGTGTTAATCTTAAAAAAATATTTGGCAATGCCGCTTTGGCAATATTTGTAACGCCACCAAGCAAAGCTATGCTAGAGCAACGCTTACGTAGCCGTAGTACCGAAACAGAAGAAAGTATTGCTCGCCGTATGGGCAAGGCCGATTGGGAATTGGCACAAGCCACATACTTTGATGTACAATTACTCAACGACGACATTACCACAGCACTACGCCAAGCGGAGCAAATAGTAAGTAATTTTTTAGTTAAATAAGTAGCGTAAATGAGTACCGCTAAGCGTGTAGGTTTGTATTTTGGTTCGTTTAACCCTGTGCATGTAGGGCATTTAATTATTGCCAACCACATAGTACAAAATCATAATTTGGACGAAGTATGGCTAGTAGTTACACCACTCAATCCGCTCAAAAATAAAGCCTCGCTCTTGCCCGATTATCAACGTTTGCAGCTTATACAACTTGCCATTGCTGATAATACTAAACTTAAAGCCAGCGATGTAGAGTTTAAATTACCACAACCCAATTACACCATAACTACGCTTGCTCATCTTACCCAAAAATTCCCTAGTACACAGTTTATCTTAATCTTAGGGCAAGATAATTTGCAATCGTTTAACAAATGGAAACAGTACGAGCACATACTTGCCAACTACAAATTATTGGTTTATCCACGCCCTCATGTTCCCGCAAGCGAATTTGACCAACACCCCAACGTGCAATGGATACAAAACGTACCGCTTATGGAACTATCTGCAACATTTATTCGCAACGCCATAAAAAACAAGCAAGACGTAAGCTATTTGGTACCACAACCTGCCCTCAATTATATAAACGAAATGCACTTTTATGCTAAATAAAACCAGTATATTATTTACGTTTTTAATAATGCTAACCTTGCAAAGCCTTGCGCAGTGCGAGGTAGGTAAAATAGGTTTTGCCCCAGGCGAAAGTATGACCTATGAAGTAAATTATCATTGGGGTATGATATGGGCAAATGCAGGCAGCGCAACGTTTTCGGTAGAAGCAGATACGTATGCAGGCAAACCAGTGTACCATTTGATAGGCTTGGGAAGCTCGCACAAAAACTGGGATTGGTTTTACAAAGTACGCGACAGGTTTGATTCGTGGGTTGATGTAGAGCAACTAAAGCCACAACGCTACATACGCAACACACACGAGGGTAGTAACGATACACACAACGATAGTTATTTTTATTACGGAAGTAAAAAAATACATACCTATAATTATGGTAATCCTAAATTAAAACAAAGCGATACGCTACCACTTACCACTTGCGTGTTTGATGTAATGACTATGATATACTATGCCCGCACGCTAGATTTTACTAAAGCCAAAATAGGCGATAGCGTGCCTTACAATATGTACTTGGATGGTAAAACCTACACCAATTTGGATATTAAATATTTGGGGAAAGAAAAAATAATGACCGCTCTTGGCGAAATGAACTGCGTAAAATTTTCGCCCAAACTAATACCAGGTACTATATTTAAAGCAGGTAGCGGTATGATAGTATGGGCTACCGACGATGCCTTGCGCCTGCCCGTACGTATTGAAACCCCAATAGTAGTAGGCGAAGTACTTATAAAAATAGCTAAATTTAAAAAAGGAGTTAAATAACGTGCATAGTAATAAAAACTATTAATTACAATAATTCTACACAGGTACACGCTTGATATTAACCGTAATTTGTATTTTTTAATTCCTAATTGGTAACTGTAGTACCACATAAGCCCCAAAATGTACCACATACACAAAATAGTGTTGGTGCTAATTTATTTGTGTATAGATTTGGGTTAGTAAAAAAATACAAATTGCTATTGAATTATAACTTTGAAAAGTTATATTTGTAGTTCAATTTAGTAATAATAAAATAACAATTAATTAACAAATAACTAAAAACAAGAAATCATGAAAAAAGGTTTACTACTTACCTTGGCCATTGGTACAACGTTAGGAGCTACAGCGCAAAATGCGCGTATGGCTAATCCTAATGCTAAAATGGTTAAAATGTCATCAACTAGAAAAGTTGCAAACGACGTATCAAAACCATTAGTAGGCACTATGCCTGTTAAAACAATCGTAAACAGCCCATTAATGGCATCAAGTGCAGTTCCTCTAGGTTCTGGACCAAATGCGTATAGTGTTACTGCTGGTAACCGTTCATACTTATGGGCAGATCCTGTATTAAATGCAGTAGTATTTTCACACCGTTTAGTTACTTCAGCACCTGCTATACCTACAAGTGGTTGTGTTGGTTTTGATGTTTCTACAGATGGTGGAGCTACATGGACAGTTAATCAAGGTCCTGTATATACTGGTTTAGGTCAGTCGCATGCTACACAACCTATTGCACGTTACCCACAATCGGTTATTGTAAATGTACCTAGTACAAATACAAACCCTGCAAACGCACAATTTTCATATTTTTCGGCTAATCTTGACGGAACAAATGGAGCTTCGTGGGGTGGTGTTGGATACGGTACATCTATGTTAGACGGTACAATGAGCAACCAAACTAACATTCAGTCTGGAAACGGAGCTGGTAAAATGGGTGGTTACTCAATTATTCCTGACGACTTTTTTGTAACTCGCCAAGGTGTTCTTTGGGGTATTACCGAAAGCGACTCAGCTACTATTGATTATAGCGATACATTGTTAATATTTAAAGGTACAGTTTCGGGTATGAGTGCTCCAACTTACCAAATAACAAAATTACCAATGAACGTTATTAAAGACGGTACACGTGGTATTATATCTTCACAACGTATTGCTTTTGACGAAACAGGTATGATAGGTTACATATCATTTTTAGGTGCTTTACCTGATCCTGCTTTATTTAGTCAAGCTGATTCTTCAAGCTACATAGTATTATTAAAAACTACTGATGGTGGTGCTACTTGGGGTGCTCCTAAAGCAGTTATACCAGCTACTTTTGCTGTAGTAAAAGATTCATTACCACAATTAGACGCTGGCTTAGGTCAAATAGGTGTATATGGTTGTGCATTTGATATGGATATGGTAGTAGATAAATATGGTAACCCACACTTTCAAACAGGTGTAGGTGTATCAGTAAAAGAAGACAACAGCGGCCCAAATGCTAACTATAGCGCATGGTCATTTGCTAGCGGTAACTTTGCTCAATTTGCATTTTATTCTACTGACGGTGGTGTAACATTTAAAGCACACATGTTGGCTCGTCCACAAACATTCCGTGGTTGTTTTGGTACTTCATGCCCTGCTACATCATCAGCAATTACCGAAGATCAACGCCCTGGTGTATCAGTTAGCTGGGACGGAAAAACAATTGTTCACACTTGGTTTGATACAGATACACTTACAGCTGGTGTTAGCGATAACACAGCACCAAGCGTACATAGTTTAGGTTTAGTTTTAGATTCTGCTTGTGAAATTTGGGGTACTCAAGAACAAAACTTAACACCAGGCGGTCAGGCTGGTAGCGGTGAGGTAGTAGAAGGCTGTGTGTCTTATTACTTAATGCCAGGTACAACACCAGGTAGCTACAATGTACCAGTATCTTACTCTCAATTAGCAACTGGTCCAGATGTTACTCTTGCGGTACAATACCAATACTTACATGGTTTAGAATACACTGATGCTGCATTTGCAAACGCTTGTGTTACAGGTATTAAAACTGTAGCTAACGTTGCATCAGCTTCGGTTACTCCTAACCCTACTACAGGTGTTGCATTAGTAAGTTATAACTTAACTGCTAACGCTACTGTAACTGCTGAAGTATATAACATACTTGGCGAAAAATTAGCTGTAGTAGCTAACGAAAATCAAGTTGCTGGTAAACACAACTTAAACATCGATTTATCTAAATACAACAACGGTTTATATGTTGTACGTATGAATGTAAATGGTGTAAACACAACTGTTAAAGTAGTGAAAAACTAATTTTAACTTTAATACCAAAAAAGGCTACGAACTTAATTGTTCGTAGCCTTTTTTAATTTGGTTAGTTAGTGTTATTTTAGACCTTAAATTCAAGTAATAAATGTAATTTTAGCATTCAATTCATCAACTATGAGCACAATTACTAAACAGGTAGTACAACAAGGCGTAACCTATAACGAATACCAACGTATTATAGATTCGTTACTAAGAGAGGGCAAAACCACAGGGCTTACGCAAACGCAGGAATACGTAGATTATACCAAGCTAAACGTGTATCGTATGCACCGCATAGATATTAAATTAAAATTGCTTGATGTGCTTATAGACCGCCTGTATAAACTACAAAATAATTACACTTGGTTAGTAATAGCAGAGGCATGGTGTGGCGATGCCGCACAAAACCTACCTATTTTGGCTAAGATGAGTTACGTAACATCGCACATTGATTTTAAAATTATACTACGCGACGAACACCCAGAAATAATGCAACACTACACCACCAATGGTAGTATGAGTATTCCTAAATTAATATGTTTAACTACCAACACATTAGAAGAAGTGTTTACTTGGGGGCCCCGACCTGCAAGTGCGGCACAACTTATTACTGATAATAAAGTAAGCGCCGAACCCTTAGATAAAAAAGCATTACACGAAAAATTGCATCTGTGGTATGCGCAAAATAAATACATGGAAACTCAACAAGAATTATTGCTATTGATAGAGGAACATCTTTCGTAATATTTTTATATTGAATGCGCTGTTTTACAACATTCAATGATATATTTGCACCACATTAATTATTAAATAATTTACAACTAAACACTACAACAACTACACAATTATGGCAGTATATAAATTTCGTGTAACATTTGAAGACGACTCCGATTTATTTAGAGATATTGAAATAAAATCGGAAGCCACATTTTTGCAATTACACAACACTATTGTACAAGCATTTGAATTTGTAAGCAACGAATTAGCATCATTTTATACTACTGATGATAGCTGGCGCAAAGAAAACGAAATATCGTTGGAAGATATGGGGCAAGAAAATCCAGTACTTATGCGCAAAGCAATATTGGCGGACTATATAGAAGACCCACATCAAAAATTTATATACACATTTGATTTTATGAATGAGTGGAATTTTATGGTAGAATTGCTTAAAATTATTCCAAAAGAAGACCCTAAAATAAAATATCCTGCCATTACCAAAAAAGAAGGTGACATACCCAAAGCATTTAAAAACATAAAACCAGCACATCTTGGCGATGATGAATTAGATGAGGATTGGGACGATATATCTCCAAAGAAAAAACATTCTGCTAAAGATGAATTTGATGACTTGGACGAATTTGACGAAGACGAATTTGATGGCGATTACGACACCGACGAAGAGGGTGGAAGCCACGGCAGCGGACACGATGATTATTAAATAATGCCACGTTACAATTGATGAATAAACTACTGCTGTGCGTTGTTGGGCCTACTGCTTCGGGCAAAACCGATTTAGCTATAACTCTTGCGCAGCAGTACACTACCGAAATACTTTCGGCCGATTCGCGCCAAGTATTTACTGAACTTAACATAGGTACTGCCAAGCCTACCGCTGAGCAATTAAGCACTGTTAAACATCATTTTATAAACTCGCACAGTATAAATACCCTATACACTGCTGGCGACTATGAACGTGATGCTTTAGCTATACTCCACACATTATTTAAAACAAACAATGTAGTGGTATTGTGCGGTGGCACAGGCTTATACATTAAAGCCCTATGCGAAGGCTTAGATGCACTTCCTTACGGCAATGAGGAACGCCGACAAGCGCTCAACAACACGCCAATAGCCCAGTTGCAAGAAATACTACAAAGCATAGATGCACCTTATTATTACGGAATAGACATTAATAACAAGCAACGTGTGGTACGTGCTATTGAGGTGTATGAAGTAAGTGGTAAACCAATGAGTAGTTTTTTGTTGGCACAAAAACAGCACCGCAATTTTGATATTATTAAAGTAGGAATAGACCTACCCAGGCAAGAATTATACAACCGTATAAATAGCCGTGTAGATGATATGATGGACAATGGTTTGTTAAACGAAGCGCAACAATTTTATAACCAACGAGAGTTGAACGCTCTAAAAACAGTGGGTTACAAAGAACTATACGGTTTTATAAATGGTGATTATACAACTCTAGACGAGGCTGTTACAAAAATAAAACAACATACCCGCAACTATGCCAAACGCCAACTTACTTGGTTTAAAGCCGACAATGTAACATGGATAAAAAACGCAAGCGAGGTAATGGAGTTGCTTAAAAATAGAGGGGTGAAATAATACTACACGTACAACGCAAACATACACGGTTGCTTGTGTAAGTCGGGCTGTTGAGTGCGCCAGTCGGCAATAGTAAGGGTTTTTATGTATTCGTTGGCTAATGTAATATTAGCAGCTATACATAGCTTGTAGTGTGGTGGAAACACCTCGCACAATTCTTTTATAAGTTGATTATTGCGGTAGGGAGTTTCTATAAATAATTGAGTTTGTTGTTGGGCCGTTATTAAACGTTCAAAGCCCTTGAACTGTGCCGTACGCTTACTTTTATCAATAGACAAATATCCATTAAAGGCAAAGTTTTGTCCATTAAAACCACTTGCCATAAGCGTAAGTAATATAGACGAAGGGCCTACCAAAGGCACTACCTGCGCACGTAAGTTATGCGCTATTGCTACAGCTTCGTTGCCTGGGTCGGCTACTGCGGGTACGCCCGCATCGCTTATTACGCCTACGTTGTAGCTTGCTAAGTGTTGTTTTAAAAACGCATAAAGTTCTTTTTTATTTTCTTCGTGCTTATCTAATTCAAACAATACTAACTCTTGCTGTGTATGCGTAAGTTGATATTGCTTTAGCACTGCACGAGCTGCCTTACTGCTTTCTACCACAAAATGATATATGGGTTGCACCACGCTTATGGTGTGTGCGCTTACTGTGTTAGTAAGCGCATCATCGCCAAGGGTGTTGGGTATTAATATTAATTTGCCTTTCATTTATTTGTAATTTACTACGTACTATTATTTTTTGCTTAACACTACAAACGGAATTATAACTTCCTCCAGCGATACGCCTCCATGCTGAAACGTATTGCGGTAATAGTTTACGTAATGTGCGTAGTTGTTGGGGTAGGCAAAAAAGCAATTAGTTTTAGCAAACACAAAACACGAGCTTGGGTGTTGGCGTGGCAAGAAGCCTTCGGCTGGATTTTTTATTAAAAATACATCTTTACTTTCGTATGCTAATGCCTTACCTTGCTTATAACGCAGGTTGGTATTTACGTTGCGGTCGCCCACTATTTTTGATGGCTCTTTTACATGCACTGTGCCATGGTCGGTGGTTATAACCACTTTTACATTTTTATCAGCAAGGTATTTTATGGCTTCAAATAATGGCGAATGTTCAAACCACGATTTGGTAACACTACGGTACGACACTTCGTTATCTGCCAACTCACGTATTATTTCCATATCGGTACGTGCGTGGCTAAGCATATCTACAAAGTTATATACCACTACACTTAGTGCATAATCTTTGTAATGTTTTATGTTGTCCACCATGCGCTTACCTGCGTCAATGTTGGTTACTTTGGTATAATTATATTTTACGTTTTTGCCTAATCGTTTTAGTTGTTCGTTTAAGAAATCGCTTTCGTGTCCGTTTTTGGCATCTTCACTTTCGTCGTTTACCCACCACGTTGGATATTTCTTTTCCATTTCGCTAGGCATCAATCCGCTAAAAAACGCATTGCGGGCGTATTGTGTAGCAGTAGGTAATATGCTGTAATAGTGGCTGTCTATGTCTATATTAAACAGTTCGTTAATGTACGGCGCTATTACTTGCCATTGATCAAGGCGCAAATTGTCTATCATAAATACTACTACAGGTTCGCCTTTATCTATGAGCGGTGCTATGCGGTTTTTAAACACCGTGTGGCTCATATCGGGCTTATCTTCGTTGGTACCATTTAGCCACGGTAAATAATTTTTTTCTACAAATTTAAAAAACTGATTGTTGGCTTCTGTTTTTTGGTTGTAAAAAACTTCGCTCATATTACTATCGGCATTGTTGTGTATTTCGATATCCCAATACACTAACTTTTTGTATAATGTTGCCCACTCCGTATGGTCCATTTTATCGCTAAGGCTCATACCTATGGTTCTAAAATCTTGCATATAATTGCTGGTGGTTTTTTCTTCCAATATGCGTTTTCCGTCCAAGTGTTTTTTTAGGCAAAGGAGCAATTGCGTAGGGTTTACAGGCTTTATAAGGTAGTCGGTTATTTTGGCACCAATAGCATCTTCCATTATATTTTCTTCCTCGCTTTTGGTTATCATTACTACTGGCAAGTGTGGCTTGTATTGTTTTATTTTCACTAATGTTTCTAAGCCTGTTAAGCCTGGCATATTTTCGTCTAGAAATACTATGTCGTAGTTTTCTTTTTGCACCAGTTCTATTGCGCTAGCACCATTGTTTACAGGTGTTACATCGTATCCTTTGGCTTTTAAAAATAATTGATGTGGGGTTAGTAAATCTATTTCGTCATCGGCCCACAATATTTGTATGTTGCTCATGTGTGTATGTTTTTTTAAGTGTAATTAGTATGTAGTGTATAACGCATAAAATTACTATTTATTACAAGCGAGCAATTATTAATACAACTGGGCTGTCATAATTTTTTTTTCATGAGGAGTACGCAATCACTACTCATACACCGTATTTAAAAAATTAACATAGGGTTGTGCTATTGCAAAATCGGCAACGGCTTTGGTACTTAGGTTAGCAGTAAGCATTTGCGCATTGGTGTAAGTGGTAGAAACTTCAAAACTTTTTAGTTTTAAATAATCGGCATACACATTATCAGCGCCAAAGCCTTTGGGAATGTTTTTTAACGCATCGTTATTGGTAATTGTACCAAAGGTTTTTTTAAATGTTTTATCGTTTAAAATATCCAACAATTGCGCACCGTTATAGTCTATTTCTTGGCGTATTTTCTTTAATACATCAGGCATAGGCATGTAGTTGCCAGCCGCTATAAAACTGTTGTTGTTTTCAATATGAAGGTAATAACCCGCCATCATTTCTTTTTTACTACCTACGCTAAACCACCCGCCCATATTGGTTTTGTAAGGGTTTTTGTTTTTAGAAAAACGTACATCTCGGTTTATTCTAAATATACAATTTTTG
Source organism: Bacteroidia bacterium (assembly GCA_040080595.1). Lineage (GTDB taxonomy): Bacteria > Bacteroidota > Bacteroidia > UBA4408 > UBA4408 > JACMRI01. The sequence goes on from JBEBIC010000023.1 coordinate 9,935, forward strand.
GGAGCAAGATTACCTATGCGTGCATCGAGTGCGCTTAGTTTAGTAATAATTTCTTCAATGGTAGTTACCAATTCGGTACGTACATCATCATATAATTTACGATTATCATCAAACCATACTTTGTTGTTATTTTGCCCAAGTTGGGTTAAAAAATCAAATGTTTTAGGGTGTAGCATTTGTGCTTATATTAAAAAAGTATTGTTGCCTTTAGCGTCTTTAAATACTGCATACACCACACTTACAGCATCGGTATTTAATTTGCCATATATGTGCGGAAACTCTTCGCCTACGCTATCAGCGAGTTCATATTTAACTTGAGGGGTGCAGTTAGCAGGGTTTATAGCCAGTATAACCAAATTAGTTTGCGTGGAATAATAACGTTGCAGTGTAGCCTGAGTTTGCTCCAATTTGGACGCATGTATAAATCCCTCATACACTAAGCTATCGTGCGTGTAAGTGCCTATTATTAAGGCTTGTTGCCACGCTTGTAATGTAGTTATATGGTATATCATTATACGTTGAGTATTGCTTGTAAATTAGCAGGCGAGTAATTGATAGATTTTAGCGTTTTATCATCACCCTCTCTATATACTACAAATTTATCATCAACGGCTTTGTAATAGGCTTTAGTACCGTCTTTAGCGGCATAGTGTGCTATTGTGGCTATTGCATCGGCTTCGGTAGTGCAGGCTTTGCTCATGTTGCTACGTTGCACTTCGTTAAATAAGGTTACAAATTTATCTCCCATACCAAATTCTAATACTGCGCCACTAAGCACGTATTGCAGGTCGCATAGGGCATCGGCTATTTCTACCAAATCGTTATTGGCAATAGCTTCTTGCAATTCTTTAAGTTCTTCGGCTAATAATGATACTCGCAACTCGCAACGTGTAGCACTTGGTAATTGTGGCGTTGCAAGTATTGGGGCTTTAAACGTGGTATGAAACTCGGCTACTTGATTAAGGGCATCTAATTTTTGCATGGTGTTGAAATATAAATGTTAAAATGAGTTATTGAAAAACATAGGTACTATTTAATATTAGCAAACATTACGTTTACCATTTCTTGCAAATCGTACTTATGTTTCCAGCCCCAATCGTTGCTAGCATAGCTATCGTCAATGCTTTGTGGCCAGCTGTTAGCTATTTGTTGGCGAAAATCGGGGGCATAGTTTATGGTAAAGTTGGGAATGTGTTTTTGTATTTCTACCGCTATTTGTGCAGGCGTAAAACTTATACCGCCTATGTTATAAGCACTACGTATTTTTATTTTAGCTGCATCAGCATTCATTATTTCTAAGGTTGCGCGTATGGCATCGTCCATGTACAACATAGGCAATGCTGTGTTAGCATCTAAAAACGATGTATAGGTAGCGTGCTTACGTGCTTCGTGAAATATATGTACTGCATAATCCGTAGTACCACCACCAGGTGCAGCGGTATAGCTTATTAAACCTGGGTAACGCAAGCTACGTACATCTACTTGGTGTTTGTTGTAATACCATTCGCACCAACGTTCGCCCGCTTGTTTGCTTACACCATATACAGTACTAGGTTCCATTATGGTATATTGTGGAGTGTGGATACGTGGGGTAGTGGGTCCAAATACAGCTATGCTACTTGGCCAATATATTTGTTTAATGTGTTTTTCTTTGGCTAATTCCAATACATTAAATAGACTTTCCATATTTAACTTCCAAGCAAAGGCAGGGTGTTGCTCGGCAGTGGCACTTAGCATCGCTGCAAGCAAATATACTATGGTTATGTTTTCTTTTTTTACAAGCTCGTATAGTGCATTTTTATCAAGTGCATCAAGGGTTACGAAAGGCTCGTTGGCTACTATGGGTGGTTTTAAATCGCTTGCTATAACGTTGCTATGCCCATATTGCAGGCGCAATGCTGTTACTAACTCTGTACCTATTTGTCCGTTAGAACCTATTACTAATACACGTTCGCTCATTGTTTTTATTTTTTATTTTTCTCACGCCAAAGTTGGTTAAATGATTTGGTGTGTACAACAGGAAATTCACGTGCATCGCCCCATTGTTTTTTAAAGAATTGTTTAAGCATAAAATTCTTTAGCGTAGCGCCTCCTTTTTCTATTTTGCTACGTTTTAGCATATTACTTTTCCAAAAAAACAAAGCTATATTATCGCTTTTGCTGGTTAAGTTTTTTTCTACTATGTGCTTGCGGTTATTTATTAATTGTTGGTGTATATCAATGTTTACAGGGCACACATCACTACACTTGCCACACATAGTACTTGCGTAACTAAGGTGCTTGTATTGGTGTAAGTCATACTGAAACTGATTTTTAACCATAGCAATAGGGCCCGTAGTAGCGGTTACAAAAGCATCATCGCCCACGGCATTACTCACAGGGCATACATAGTTGCAGGCATCGCAATTAATACAATATAATGCTTTGCGTTGTTCTATTTGTTCTAGTATTTTGGTGCGACCATTATCAATAATAAACAAAAGAGTTTCGGTACTCGATTTTTCTTCGTTGCCAAATACAATACTTATTTCGTTTTGGAGGAGTTGCTTATTTTTGTAGGTAGATAGCAGAGGTAGAAACAAATCTACATCAGTTAATTTGGGTATTAAACAATCTATAGTAGCTAGTAGTACATTGGTATTTTTATTTACTAATGGAGCTTCATTAGCAATAATAACCGCTCCCGCATCAGCAGTAATAAATGCTGCGGTATATATATCTAATTGCGCAGTAGTGGCGTTAGTGTTTAGTTCGTTATTAACTATATATTCGTTTACGCCTAGTTCCTTTATTAGCGGGTCGTGCGAATGCACGTTCCACTTTAATTTATTTTTTTGATTTATTTTTTTAAATTCATTTTCAACATCTGCCAGTGTTTCGCACCATATAACTTTACCATTGCGGCGTGTAAAAGCGTACTCAAAATCTATGAGCAAACGTTCTAAGTTTTCTATGCTTTTAAATTTTAATGCTTCGGCTCTACTCTTGGCTACATCTATGCGTGCATAGCGTTCGGCTATTATGCCGTTGGTTGTGTGTAGGTGCTGTTGTGCGCTAATAGTGCGCTGTTGCACTAGCTCATTATTGGCTAATGCAAAGGCAAGGTGCGTGTTAAATTGTTGTTTGGCTTCCACTCAATGTTTGTTATAGATGTAATTAACAAAAATGCAGATAACAAACCAGCAGAAGTGTGTTGTAGGTTTATTTTATTAACGGTGTATAGTTCATTACCTTGTGGGTGTTTTAGAGCGTTTTCTTGTTTTTGGTTAAAAAGGATATTAATTTTTAAACCATACATTTGTACTAATATTACGAGTACATGAACAAACCAATTGTACATAAAATTATTACATACGCTATAGCTACTGTGTGGCTTGCTAATGGCTTGTTGTGCAAAGTGCTAAATATGGTGCCTCGCCATCAAACTATAGTAGCGCATATATTGGGTAATGAATATGCTTTTATATTTACTAAACTTATTGGCGTAAGCGAAATTATTATGGCGTTATGGATTCTTAGTAGGTTTAAAACCCGCATCAACGCTATAGCACAAGCCATAATTATTGCCACCATGAATACGATGGAGTTTATACTTGTACCTAACTTGTTGCTGTGGGGCAAGTTTAATTCAGTATTTGCATTACTCCTTATTTGTATGGTGTTGTATAATGAATTTATTTTAAATAAAACAGCTAATGGAGTTTCTTAAGAGTCATCCTTTTGCTGTTGAAGCACACTTTGATAGTTCTCTTGTATTAACTTTTGCTGTACCTAAAGCACAGTTACAACATCTTATTCCTGAATGTGTGGAATTAGACACCTTTAACGATACGTGGGCGTTTGTAGCCATCGCAATGGTGCGTACTAAGGAGTTGCGCCCCAAAGGTTTTCCAAAATTTATGGGTAACGATTTCTTTCTTATTGGCTATCGTGTATTTGTGCGCTATACCAACAATGTAGGCAAACGCTTGCGAGGTTTGTATATTTTAAAATCGGAAACTGATAAAAAGAAAATGGAATGGTTAGGTAATATTTTTACTCATTACAATTACACGACTACCGATATTACCGAAACTATAAAAGATAATGAAATAGAAGTATCATCGCTACAATCTAAGTTTAAAATTACTACACAAATTAATAGTAGCGATGTTCCATTACCCTTGCATTCGCCCTTTGCCGATTGGAAAGAAGCACGTCGCTTTGCAGGACCAATGCCATTTACATTTACTTACAACGCACTAAAAAAACAAGTGTTAATAATAGAAGGCGTGCGTGAAAACTGGACTCCAACACCTGTAAAAGTAATAAATTATGATATTGAATTTTTACGCACATTGCAACTAAATAATGCGGTATTGGCAAATGCGTTTGTAATTAAAGACATACCTTATTATTGGAAAAAAGGCAAAATAGAACAATGGAAATAACAGACCGAAAGCCCTTACAAGGCGTAGCTAATATTGTTCGTTTCAATTGGCATTTTTATATTATTGCATTAGTAAGTATATGCGCAATGCTTTACTTGGCAGGCTTTGTAGCGCAGTCTTATACATATATACTATATGGGATATGTATAGCAATTATATTAAGTATGCTCACATCATTAGCTGTATCATTTTATGTGTATGATGTTTCTAACTTATATTCATTGTATTGGTTTGATGCTATTGCAGTCCCTAATAATGCTACTATTGTAAATATTAATGCAGGTTTTGATGAAACAAGTGCACTACTTCAGCATAAATATCCCAAATGTACATTAGCAGTATTAGATTTTTACAATCCAGCAACACATACCGAAGTTTCTATAAAACGTGCCCGTAGTGCTTATCCACCTTACCCAAATACACAACAAATAAGTACTAATTATTTGCCTTTAAATGCCAATAGTGTAGATGTAATAGCTGTAACATTTGCCGCTCACGAAATACGAAATAATGATGAGCGCATGGCGTTTTTTAACGAATTAAAACGTATAATAAAACCAACAGGCAAAATTATAATTACTGAACATTTAAGAGACTGGCCCAATTTTACAGCATACAATATAGGCTATTTTCATTTTTTAAGTAAACAAACTTGGCAAAGTAATATTGCAACGGCTCAATTAACTTTATTTAAAGAAATTAAAATTACACCATTCATTAGTTCATTTATACTACATAAATAATGGAATTACACTTACATATTATAGGTGTGTTACTTACTGTATTAGCAGTCGTGCACATTGGCTTTCCAACCTATTTTAAATGGAAAACAGAATTAAAGCATCTAAGTTTAATTAACTTAGAAATGATGTATGTACACACGTTTTTTGTAGCGCTTATTGTTTTGTTAATGGGTTTACTTTGTATAACATCAGCTCACGAACTTATTACAACTCCATTGGGTAATAAAATAGTGTTGGGCTTATGTGTATTTTGGACTACTCGTTTATTCATTCAATTTTTTGGTTATTCATCTGCCTTATGGAAAGGTAAGTTGTTTGAAACCTCTATGCACATTTTATTTTCAGTACTTTGGGCGTATGTTAGTGTTGTTTTTTTTATAACCTATTGGCAATTTTAAACCATACATTTGCCCAAAATTAAATGTAATGGTTAAACAATTTGTTTCTAATTTAATAACATCAAAAAGCAGTGGTAAAATTTATATTTTATCAATGCTAGTAGGTGTGTTATGCGGTTTGGTATCAGTAGTATTTGTAAGTGTATTAAATTATACGGAGCATTTTTATACTGATTTGTTACTACTAAGTTCAGCTACCAACAGCTCATTTATAGAGCGCATAACACAGCACAACATAACTACCTTATTGCTTATTGTGCTAGTGCCTGCAATAGGCGGATTGATTACAGGTATTATTACCACTTACTTTGCTCCAGAGGCAGCAGGAGCGGGAAGCAACGAAATGATAGATGCTTTTCATAACAAGGGAGGAAACATTAATACACGAGTGCCGTTTGTAAAAGCGGCAAGTACTATTATTACCTTATCATCGGGCGGTAGTGGTGGTAAGGAAGGGCCTATATCGCAAATAGGTGCTGGAATAGGCGTACTTATAGCCAATACCATGAAACTTGGCGAACGTGCCCGACGGGCATTATTATTAGCAGGTACTGCAGCTGGCTTAGGAGCTGTATTTAATGCGCCATTAGGCGGTGCACTTACTGCGGTGGAAATGGTGTATAAAGAAGATATAGAAAGTGATGCGCTTATTCCCGCTTTTATATCAAGCGTTACTGCATTTTTAATATTTAGTTTGTTTGGTGTGCAGCACGAATTATTTAAAATTACAGGTGTTGAATCATTTAATTTTAGTGAACTACCTTACTACTTAATACTGGGTATTTTGTGTTTTGTATTTGGTTATTTATTTCTTAAAGGATTTAAAGATACTCGCTTATTTATACGTAATTCTAAAGTATCTAAAATACTAAAGCCTGCATTAGGTGGGCTATTGGTGGGTATTGTTTATGTATTCTTTTTTGAAGTGTCGGGGTCGGGGCAGTTTGCATTACAGCAGGTGTTTAATGGTTTACAACCTACACATCTTGGTGTTACTGGTTTGCAGGTTGCAGTTTGTTTTTTATTGTTAGCATTTTTAAAAGTAGTAGCTACTACCTTAACCATTGGTAGTGGAGGCTCGGCAGGTATGTTTGGGCCCTCTATGTTTGTAGGTGCTACATTGGGTGCAGCGGTATATTACTTTGCACTATTTGTACAACCAAGCGGAGCATTTCATTTAGCATCGTTTATGGTAGTAGGTATGGGGGCTTTTTATGCGGGTATAGCTAGTGCGCCCATGGCTGGTATAATAATGATATGTGAGGTTACGGGTACTTATGTATTATTGCCTCCCCTTATTGTGGTAGGTGTTTTTACATTTATATTATCTAAAAAAATTAACTTGTACAAAGCACAAGTACATACTCGTTTTCAAAGTCCTGCGCACTTGTGGGATATGAAAATAGATGTGTTAAACTCTACCGTAATAGCCGATTTGTTTACCGAATATCGCAACTTGGCAGTAATACAAAATACTATTTCGTACGAGGCATTACGCAGTTTATCTACCGAAATACACGCTAGCGATTTTATTGTAGTAGATGAACATAAAAAATATTTGGGCGAAATATCGTTGCGCAAGCATACGATGGAACAGGTAGAAGACGATGCGTATTTGAATTTTAGTAACATATTAGAAACACATATATCTACCGCAAGCCCCTACCAATCTGTACGACAGGTGTTAGATACCATAATGGAACACGATGTAGATAAAGTAGCCATAGTAGATAAAGGAATATGCTTGGGCTACTTGCGCACACGCGATGTGTTTGATGCGTATTTAAAAATTACAAAAAAATAAATGGCACATCAATATTTTATAACGGGCATAGGTACTAATGTAGGTAAAACGTTGGTGTCGGCTATATTTTGCCAAGCCTATGCGGCCCACTATTATAAGCCTATACAAGCAGGCGAGCTTACTAGCCCCGATGCTCTTACGGTACAAAATTTAGTAACTGCGCCCATTAATTTTTATGATAGTACTTATAATTTACACACACCTGCATCGCCACATTTGGCAGCACAACTAGACGGTGTTACTATTAATTTAGCTAATATACACTTACCTACCACCACACATAACCTAATAGTAGAGGGAGCAGGAGGAGTGCTTGTACCTATTAACGAAACCGAAACTACACTTGCCTTAATTATAAAATTAAACTTGCCTGTGGTATTGGTTAGCCAACATTATTTAGGAAGCATTAACCATACTTTACTTACTTACGAAATGTTATGCAAGCATAATATTCCTGTTAAAGGTATAGTGTTTAATGGCACCCCCAACCCAAGTAGCGAAGCCTTTATTTTAAACTACACACAACTCCCATGCTTGTTGCGCATAGCCCAACACGACTGTATTACGCCACAAATTGCGGAAAAGTATGCGCAGGAGTTGTTACACAGTTAGTTAGTAAATATATAGTATATTCTTGTTGTTTTTCCACTGTGCTAATAACGTTTATTGGGAATGTAGTTGATAAAATAAACACCATCATAAACGTCTATTACGCCATTAGTTTATATAAATTAATTATATAACTTCAGTTACAACAACGCTGCTTTTTTAGCCTTGTCTTTTTCTACATACATAGATACAAATATAGAGGCTTCGTACAATACATATAACGGAATAGCCACCAACATTTGCGAGGTTACATCGGGCGATGGTGTTATAATAGCTGCCACTATAAGTATTACTACTACTGCATGGCGGCGATAATTGCGCATAAAACTTGGCGACATTATACCTAATAAACTTAGGAAATAAACCACCACAGGTAATTCAAACACAACGCCACTCATCAATGACACCGTAGTAACGTTGGAGATGAATGAATCCATGCTTATGTAGTTTTCTACCGCTGCAGTTATTTGATACGTTGCCAAAAAATGTGTATAAGAGACAGCTATTATGTAGTAGCCAAACAATACACCCACTACAAACAATATAGATACCGCAAGCACTACACCACGTGTGTTTTTTATTTCCTTATCGTACAATGCGGGTTTTATAAAACGCCACATTTCCCAAGCTAAATAAGGAAAACCAAGCACCAAACCAGCTACTAATGCAGCCCACATGTGCATGGTAAATTGCCCTGACAAATCAGTATTAATAATTTTTATTTCCTGAATACTTATACATAATGCTTCGCCCAAATGTAACCAATGTGAAAAATCGCACAGGGCACGGTAGGTCCAAAAATCGGGGTTGCGAGGAGCAAAAATAATGTCATCAAACAAAAATTCTTTATTGATAAAAAACAACACCGAAAAAAATAATATAGCCGCAGCTGCACGTACTAAGTGCCAGCGCAATGCTTCTAGGTGGTGCATAAATCCTACAGTTTCGGTAGGAGTATCGTTTTTGTTTTTTGAAAATAAAGCCATAAAATAAGTATGATGAGTGGGTGCAAAGTTAAAAAAGTGATTGAGTACAGAGGTACTTCAATCACTTTATTTTAAATTATACTTTGTAAAACTACTCTTGCACCACTATTTTTTTAGTTACACGTTGCTCGCCTTGCGTAAGCTGTATAAAATAGATACCGTTAGTTAAAGCTGTATTTAAGTGTATAACGCCTTGTTGTGGTGCGGCATTGCCTTGTGCCATAACTTGCCCACTTACGTTATATAGTGCGTAGTGCAAGGGTTGTGTGGTATTTATATATAGCGTATTATTAATAATACTAATGCCTTGTATAGTTGAGTTAAGTATTGAATTTAAACCTAAAGTATTGGGTATATTTACAGTTTTAGAGTAATATTCAGAGCAACCATAACTACTTTCGGTAACGAGTGAAACGTTATAACTACCAGCTGAAGTGTAAGTATGTGTAGGGTTTTGGAGTGTTGAGGTATCCCCATCTCCAAATGCCCAAAACCACTTAGTAACATTTGTAGCATTAGAACTATCATTAAAGCACATTGTTAAATTAGCACATACAGCATTAGTAAAATAAGGTTCTATTTTAGGATATACCGTAAAAGGTGTGCAAGTGCTGCCTTTGCAACCCTTTATGGTTTGTACGGTTAAGCACATGGAGTCCGTACCAGAGTTTTGCGGTACATAGTTAAAATTTTGATTAAAAACAGATCCTGTTGTACTTGTATTCCATATATATATAAAAGAACTATCTACATTAGTTCCAATGTTACTAAAGTTAATGTTTGTATAAGCACACGCTGGGCTTGGTGTTGCTTGTACAATGGGTTTTGGCGTTGGATTAACAGTTACCGTATGTGTAACCACAGCAGTATCATTAGCACTATTAATTACTGTAAGCGTAATTGTATATACAGTATCATCTACTGTGTAATGATGATAAGGCGGTTGTTGCCCTACAAACAATGCCGAACCATCGCCAAAGTCCCACACCCACGATGTTATAGTGCCTGTGGCGGTAGTAGAGGTGTCCGTAACAAGTAAACTATCGTTTATACAAATATTCCATTTGTTAGCTGTAAAGCCTGCGGTAATTTGAGCACTTGCTGTGTTACATAACATAAGCGTAAGAGCAAAGAGTACAATTGTTTTCATAATCGTTTTTTTTAAGTTTAAAACAACATAAATATAACATAATAATTGTACGCTAACATTAAATAAAATGAGCATAATAAAACTACCCTTTGCATTAACTATAGTTTTATATTTGTACCACATTATTTGTTTTAAAAAATGACAATACAAACCGTTGCTCACAGTCGCCTTGGCGAAAAAGATTTTAATGAACTTCCGTTTGGAAGCGTATATGCCGACCACATGCTAGTTGCCGATTATGAAAATAATGAATGGCAAGCACCTAAAATAGTACCGTTTGCACGTATGGAAATGAGCCCTTCGCTCTCCGCCTTAAATTACGGACAAGCCATATTTGAAGGCATGAAAGCCTACGTAAACGAAAATGGCGAAGCGATAACGTTTCGTATAAACGAAAACTACGCACGTATGAACCGCTCAGCCGTACGTATGTGTATGCCCGAAATTCCCGAACATATATTTGTAGATGGACTTAAAGCATTGTTACAGTTAGATAATAAATGGATTCCTCGCCAAGAAAATGCAGCATTGTACATACGTCCTATATTGTTTGCAACCGACGAGGCTGTAGGCGTAAAGCCAAGCGATAATTATCGTTTTTGTATAATGACGTGCCAAATAGCATCGTATTTTAAAGAACCATTAAAAGTATTGATAGAACCCGAATTTATACGTGCTGCACAAGGTGGTGTAGGTTATGCTAAAGCTGCGGGTAACTACGCAAGTGCTATGTATCCTACCAAATTGGCACAAGAGCGAGGTTTCCATCAAATAATATGGACTGATGCTGCTGAGCATAAATACTTAGAAGAAAGTGGCGCAATGAACTTAATGTTGGTAATAAACAATGTAGTTATTACACCATCGTTAAGCGATAGTAAGTTGGCTGGCGTTACACGTATGAGTTTGCTACACATAGCACGTACGTGGAATATGCAAGTTGAAGAACGTTTAGTAAGTGTGGACGAACTTATAGCAGCGCACACCAACGGTACGTTGCAAGAGGTGTTTGGCGTAGGTACAGCGGCTAATATTGCGGCTATAAAAATGTTTCATTACAATGGTATAGATTATGATTTGCCTACAATAACGGAAGATAGTTTCCAAATAAAAGGTGGAGGCTATTTAAACCAAATAAAACAAGGTAAAATAGCCGATGTATTTAACTGGAACACCACAATACCAGCATAATTATATATCATGGACAAGAAATATATTTATCTTATAGTGTTTATACTTGCAGGAACACTTGGCGGTATAGCATTAGTAAAGCAACAGCAAAAAAAAGCAATAGTAACCTTGCCTATATTTGGTAACCCAGGGCATGTTATTGGTAATTATACATTTATTAATCAAAACGGCGAAACTGTTACTCCTGCTGCATTTGAAAACAAAATATATGTTGCCGATTATTTTTTTACTACCTGCAAAAGTATTTGTCCCATAATGAGTAATACACTACAACGTGTTAATGATACCTACAGTACCGAAGATCGTATAAAATTTATATCGCACACGGTAGACCCTGAGTATGATAGTGTAGCTATACTTGCCGATTATGCTAAAGCGCACAACGCCAAGGCAAGTAAGTGGCATTTTGTAACGGGCAATAAAAAAGAATTATACGATGTGGCACGCACCATGTACCTATTACCAAAACTAGAACCTGGCGACGGTGGCGCTGACGATTTTATACACTCGCAATATTTGGTATTGGTAGATACTAAAAAACGCATACGTGGTTTTTACGACGGTACAAGCCCTAATGACGAAAAAAAACTAATAGCCGATATTAAAACTTTATTAGAAGAAGAATACCAGTGAGATTAATTACGAATTAAAAATTACGAATTACGTTTAATATTAAACGCTTACTGATTACAGAATATAGCAGTAAATAATTACAATTACTTATTTATGATACAACACATACGAAACCATGCTGCCAACGTGCTTACAAGTGCTAACTTGTTTTGCGGTTGTATGGCATTGCACTATGCTAGTCAAGGGTTGTTTAATAATGTGTTTGCATTAGTAATAGTAGCAGGAGTGTTCGATTTTTTTGATGGTTTTGTAGCACGTGCATTAAAGAGTACAAGTAACATAGGCAAAGATTTGGATAGCCTTGCCGATATGGTTACCTTTGGTGTAGTACCTGCTTATACCTTGTATAAAATAATGGAATATAACCAAGCTATAGAAAGCAGTACTAACCACATCTCTGTTTATGAGGTAGCTCCTGTAGCTTTTTTACTTGCGGTATTTTCGGCTATTCGGTT
>JBEBIC010000193.1:0-5358 GCA_040080595.1 Bacteroidia bacterium
TAAGAGACAGTCGTTGTTATATAGTGGGGAAAGGTGGATTCGAACCACCGTAGGTTTCCCAGCAGATTTACAGTCTGCCCCATTTGGCCGCTCTGGTATTTCCCCAGTAATTAATTGAATACTTTTTACTTTAAATAAAGAACTTTAAAAAGAGCCGATGATTGGATTCGAACCCACGACCTGCTGATTACAAATCAGCTGCTCTACCAACTGAGCTACATCGGCTTATTATTTGTTGTTGTTATTTGATAAATATGTAACTACTTATTTTGATAACGAGTGCAAATGTAGATATATTTTTAATTCTACAAAATATATTTTGAAAAAAAATGAATTTTTATTTACACACAACAAATATCTATTGTAAATAAGAGGTGTTATTTAACCTCTACTAACTCTGTATCAAAATACAAAATAGCTTTGGGAGCTATTACTGGCGGGCGTCCTGCTTCGCCGTAGGCTAACTCGTAAGGTATAATTAAGCGCATTTTGTCGCCTACTTTCATTAATGCAATTCCTTCGTCCCAACCTTTAATAACTTGCCCTACACCTAGTGTAAATGTAATTGGCTCGCCTCTTTCTATTGATGAATCAAACAATTTCTTCTCTCCTTTCTCGTCTAAAGTGTAGCCTGTGTAGTGTACGCTTACGCTTTTATTGTTTTCGGCTTTAGCTCCTTTACCTTCAGCTACACGTATGTACTGCAAGCCTGATGCTGTTTTTTCGGTTTTAGCATCTTTGGGCATATCAAAATATATTTTTGGTGCATCTATTACCTCTAACAATTGTACTTCAAATTTAAGCGTAGAATTAGCGGGTATTGGCCCTTGTGCATTAGCACCATAGCCTAATGCTGGTGGTATGGTTAATATTGCTTTGTCGCCTTCGCGTAGTAGTGCTATACCTTCGTCCCAGCCTTTAATAACTTGCCCTGCTCCTAGTTTAAACGTGAATGGGTCGCCACGTTTTACAGAACTGTCAAATACGCTATCGTTAAGGAACTTGCCTGTATAGTGTACTTTTACTTTTTTGCCTGCTTCGGCTTGTTTACCTTTACCATGCTCAGTTATTTGGTATTGTAAGCCACTGGCTGTTGTTTTAGTTTCCATTTTGTGTTTTTGTGCTAATGTGTAAGTGCTTGTAATAGCTAGGCTTGTGGCCAATACCAAGGTTGATGTTTTCATGTTTATATTAATTTTATTAAGGGTTATTAATCTCTTAAATCTACCACTTCGGCAGTTGGATATTTGGCTTTGTTATACACAAAAACATCATCGGATATAACTGTTTTTGCATCTAATTTTTTTACGGTGTAGGTACTTATGCTACCATCTTTTCCATTAACTATAAGGCTTGACACTTCATTTTTAATTTTGTTAATACATAATTCGGCGGTATGAAACGCTTTCTTTTTAGGATCTAAAGGAAAAAGTTTTATTACTTGAATTGCTATTTTGTTGCGCAATTCTTCTTTTACATATTCGTATTTAAAGCCTTTTTCGTAAATAGTAAAAATATTACGTGGCGTTATTTTGCCCTCTTCTTCGTTTTTATCTACATTATTTATTTGTACTTCGTTAGCCTCTTTTATGTACGTCCACACGGTTTTACCGTCGCTTATAATGGTTTGCCCTGTAAGTTCTAAGCGGTATTTATCGCCTTTAACCCATAATACTCCATCGTGTTTTTCGCTTGTTTTTTTGGCTTTGTTAGCTATTACAAAACTAAATGCCGATTGTAGATTGGTAAACTTTTTGGTTTTAGCACTTAATTTATCTAGTATTACTTTGGCTTGTGCGGTTTTGTCTTGCGCTTGAATGGTGTGTGTAGCTATTAACAAAGCCACGAATAAAAATAAATGTTTCATTTTATAAATTATTGAATTAATGTTTTTTTGTTGAGTGGTGGCGAATTTACAATGATTATGCCAATAATTGATAATTACGAATTATGAATTACTAATTACGTTTAAAATCAATTACTTACAATTTTATTAAATTGGGATTATTGGCAATTAGGTCTTTTAAATTTGGGCGTAATCGGCTTTTGTACACCGCCAAACATTCAGGCCCGTTTTTAACACGACCTTTGCGTAAGATACGTTGTTCCTCAATAGGCAATAATGCAATATCGTGGCACTTGGTGCTGCAACAGTTGTGGTGCTTGGCTTTGCAGGCATCGCATTGTATAAAAAGTAGGTGGCAATCATCATTGGCACAGTTTGTATGATTATCGCACGATGCGCCACATTGGTGGCATTGGGCAAGTACATCATCAGTAATACGTTCGCCAAGGCGTTCGTCAAACACAAAGTTTTTACCCAAAAATTGCGATTCTAAACTTTGTTCTTTTACTTCTTTAGCATATTGAATAATGCCACCATGTAAATGATTAACATCTTGAAACCCTTGATGCTTAAGGTATGCAGAGGCTTTTTCGCAACGAATACCACCTGTGCAGTACATGAGTATTTTGTGGTCTTTTTTATCTTTGAGTGCATCTATTACCATTGGTAACTCTTCTCGGAACGTATCTGCATTGGGAGCTAGCGCACCTTTAAAATGTCCCACTTCGCTTTCGTAGTGGTTACGCATATCTATTACTATGGTATTTGGTTGTGCTAAGGCATCGTTAAATTCTACCGCATTGAGGTATTTACCAGTATTTGAGGCATCAAACGTAGGGTCGTTTATACCATCGGCTACTATTTTTTCACGCACTTTTACGGCAAGTTTATAAAACGATTTTCCGTTATCTTCTACCGCAAACTTAAACGGAATGCCAGCAAATTGTGGTAACTCATTAAGTTGTTTTTCAAATGTTTCAAACTGATGTGTAGGTACACTCATTTGCGCATTAATACCCTCGTGCGCTACGTATATACGCCCTTTACAGTTTATGGCATCAAATTGTTTGTACAATTGATCACGTACTTCTTGTGGATTTTGAAGTTGTACATATCTGTAAAATGATAGTGTTGTACGTTGTACTTCGTCGGTTTTAATCCACTCTTTTAATTCTTTTTTACTTACTCTGTTGTGTAATAACATTTGCAATATGTTTTACTTGGTTAATAGTTGTGCAAAAATAGCATAAAATAATTATGTTGGTTTTGTTTAGTAATTGACTAATGTCATGTTTTTTTAGTCCTATCAATTAACAACAAAAGCCCGCTAATAGCGGGCTTTATACGTTGTAAATAAATAAAAAACATTAACAATCCATGTTATGATATACCACGTTTACATCTTCATCTTCCTCAATGCGGGCTATGAGTTTACCCACCTCTTCTATTTGTTCTTCAGTTAATCCGTCTTTAAACGAATTAGGGAAACGTTTCAAATCGCTATTGATTATGGTGTAATTTTTACTTTCCAAAAACTTATACATTGCCCCAAAATCGGCATAGCCAGCATATAATGTAAGCGTTCCATCTTCTTCCTCTTCTATTCCTTCGCAACCCAAATCTATGGTTTCTAGTTCTAGTTCGTCTATATCAATATCGCCTTTTTCTATTTTGAATACGGAGTTACGGTCAAATATAAAATCCAAAGAACCTTGCGTACCAAGTACTCCGCCCGCTTTGTTAAAATACATACGAATATTAGCAACGGTACGTGTAGTGTTATCGGTAGAGGTTTCTACGTATATGGCTACTTTGTGTGGGCCGTAACCTTCGTACGAAACCTCGGCAAATGTACTGGTGTCTTTATCGGTACTGGCACGTTTTATTGCAGAATCAATACGCTCTTTGGGTACATTAAACCCCTTAGCATTTTGTATAACTTGGCGCAAACGTGGGTTAGAGCCTATGTCGGCACCACCCGATTTTACTGCTATTGCAATGTCTTTTCCAATGCGAGAAAACATTTTTGCATTCTTATCATTGCGTGCAAATATTTTGTGTTTACGTTTTTCAAATACGCGTCCCATAGTGTGTGTAGTTTTATATAATTAGTTAAATTGTTGTGTGAGTTAAAATCAATTACAAAAATAAAATTATGTAGTTAATGTAGTAGCTTGTAAATTAAATTGTTTTTCGGCTATTAGTACAATTTCGTTGCCTATTGCCAAACATGCTGTGGCTGCTGGGCTTGGCGCATTTATAACGTGTATAGAATTTCCGTTGGCTTCTATTTTAAAATCATCAATCATATTACCATTGGCACTTAGTGCCATGGCTCTATTGCCTGCACGCGAAGCTATAATATCGTCCATTTCGAGGCTAGGAATAAGTGTTTGCAAGCGTTTAAGAAAATAGGCTTTGCTAAATGCGCCACGGTATTCATCTAAACCAAAACGCCAATGCTTGGCGAAAAATTTCCAAGTACCTTTAAAACCAAGGGCTTGCAAAGTGTCACGAAAATTAAAATCTGTTTTTTTGTACCCTTCTCTATCAAACACAAATACCGCATTGGGCCCGCACTCCACGCCACCGTGTATCATACGTGTAAAGTGTACACCCAAGAATGGAAATTCGGGGTTAGGTACTGGGTATATTAAATTTTTAACCTTGCTCATACCTTTGGCTGTAAGGTCGTAGTAATCTCCTCTAAAGCCTACTATTGCTGCATCTGAAGGATTACCTTCTTTCTTAGCAACTCTATCCGCCTGCAAACCAGCGCACGATATTATGTGCTTGCCACTAAACAAACCACGAGATGTAGTTACGGTTATAGAACCATTAGGGCGTGTTAAAAAATCTTTAGCTTCGGTTTTTAAAAATACTTTACTGCCATTAAATTTTTCTTCTATTAGTTTTTTTAATACAATACAAAGTCCAGCATAGTCAATAATACCAGTACATCCCACCCATATACCTGCTATGCCCTCAGCACTTGGTTCTATTTCCTTAATGCGTTTTTGATCTATCAATTCCAAATCTTCTACACCGTTTGCCATACCATTAGCATATACTTTTTGCATGTGTGGCAATTCGCTTTCGTGTGTGGCTACAATTATTTTTCCGCAAATGTCGTGAGCTACGTTGTGCGCTTGTGCAAATGCGACAAGTTCTCGTCGTCCATCAACACACAGTTTGGCTTTGTACGAACCTGGTTTGTAGTATATACCCGAATGTATAACGCCTGAGTTGCGCCCTGTTTGGTGTTTGGATACTTCGTTTTCTTTTTCGAGTACCGCTATTTTTAAGTGTGGATATTTTAAGTTTAGCTTGTAAGCCGTTGCTAATCCTACGCAACCGCCGCCTATCACAAGCACATCAAATGTATTTTCCATAAATGTAAATTTAATATTACTGCGAAATTAATTAATTATTGGTAGTTGTTGCGGATATTTTTACATAATTCGTTTACATATATCATTTACGCAACGTATTATCAAATACCAATTTTTATT
>JBEBIC010000194.1:0-5345 GCA_040080595.1 Bacteroidia bacterium
CCAGTTAGAAGATCCTAAGTTAGCCAAAGGTATAGTAAAACGCGGCATTACCGAGTTGGTTACACCTGGAGTATCGTATAACGATAAGGTGTTGGAATCAGCGGCTAATAATTTTTTATGTTCGTTGCATAAAGATAAAGAAGCGTACGGTGTGGCTTTTTTGGATATATCTACAGGCGAATTTTATGTAGCGCAAGGTGGTTTGGAATATGTAGAAAAATTAATTCAAAATTTTAAGCCGTCGGAGTTGGTGTACGGCAAGCCGCATAAAAACTGGGTGTTTGATAAATTTGCGGAATCGTTTTTTTCGTTTCCATTAGATGAATGGGTGTATAATTTTGACTATGCCAACGAACTATTACTGAAACAATTTAATGTAGCATCGCTCAAAGGCTTTGGTATTGATGGGGTTGAGCAAGGTATAATAGCCGCAGGTGCAGCCTTACAGTATTTAAAAGATACACAACATAACAGCAACGGACACCTACAAAACATCAGCCGTATAGATGAAGAAAAGTATGTATGGTTGGATAAATTTACGATACGCAATTTGGAGCTATCGTATTCCACCAACGAAAATGCAACCACCTTACTAAACGTAATAGATAAAACCACCACGCCAATGGGTGCACGCTTACTGCGCCGTTGGGTTGCGTTACCGCTCAAAGATGTGCATAGCATACAAGAACGACAAAAAGTAGTAACACATTTTATAAACAACACACCACCCGCACACACATTAGTAACCGAACTAAAACACATAGGCGACTTGGAACGATTGGTATCAAAGGTAGCTACAGGAAGGGTTAATCCGCGTGAGGTACAGCAGTTGCATCGTTCATTAACAGCTATTGAAGAAATAAAAGTAACGCTACACACACAACAAAACCAAGCATTACAATATTTAGCCGAACAACTTAATGCCTGCGTAGTAATACGTGAGCGCATACACACCCAACTAATGCAAGACCCGCCATTGCTCATACACAAGGGTAATGTAATACAAAAAGGTGTAAACGCCGAGCTTGACGAATTGCGTGAGATAGCCTATAATGGAAAAGATTTTTTATTACAGATACAACAAAAAGAAGCTGAGCGTACAGGCATAACATCGCTCAAAGTGGCGTTTAACGGCGTATTTGGCTATTATTTAGAAGTAACTAATGTGCACAAGGATAAAGTACCCACCGATTGGATACGCAAGCAAACCCTTGCCAATGCTGAACGTTACATAACCGAAGAGCTTAAAATATACGAAGAAAAAATAGTAGGCGCCGAAGATAAAATACAAGCGTTAGAGGCACAACTATACAACAACTTAGTAACTGATTTAATAGAATTTGTAAAACCTATACAACACAATGCTGCTGTGCTTTCGCAGTTGGATTGTATGCTAAGTATGGCAACATTGGCACAACACAACAGTTATGTATTGCCCGAAGTGAATGAGGGCTTTGCTATTGATATAAAAAATGGACGCCACCCAGTAATAGAAAAGCAACTAAAAGTAGGCGATAGTTATGTAGCCAACGATGTGTATTTGGATAATGCCGAGCAACAAGTACTAATGATAACAGGACCTAACATGAGCGGTAAATCGGCCTTATTGCGCCAAACGGCACTTATAGTACTACTAGCCCAAATAGGAAGTTATGTACCTGCTGATGCTGCGCAAATAGGCGTAGTGGACAAAATATTTACTCGTGTAGGTGCGTCAGATAATATATCAAGTGGTGAGAGTACATTTATGGTGGAGATGAACGAAACTGCAAGTATATTAAACAACTTGAGCAACCGTAGTTTAATATTATTGGACGAAATAGGACGAGGTACAAGCACTTACGACGGTATAAGTATAGCATGGGCAATAGCCGAATATATACACGAACATAAGCTTAAAGCCAAAACATTATTTGCAACACACTACCACGAGCTAAATGATATGAGCGAACGCTTTCGCCGTATAAAAAACTTTAACGTAAGCGTAAAAGAATACAACGGTAAAATATTATTTACACGTAAGTTGGTAGCGGGCGGTAGCAACCATAGTTTTGGTATTCATGTAGCGCAAATGGCTGGTATGCCTAAGCAAGTAATAGACCGTGCCAATACAATACTGGCACACATGGAGCAAACGCATCAACAAAAACCAAACATAAAAACAACTGCTGTAGATGCTATAAATGAGGATAAGTTACAGTTGAGTTTCTTTCAGTTAGACGACCCTGTACTCTCCGAAATTAAAAACCAATTACTACAAACAGATATAAATACACTTACACCTGTTGAAGCATTAATGAAGCTAAACGACATTAAAAAACTAATGGGCAAATAATGAAGTTAGTACTGCTATTGTTATCAATTATTTTGTGCGCGTGTACTACCAACGTTAGTGCAACAGTAAACGATACTACCACTATAAATAAGTTGATAGAAAAATACTATGCTCTTAGAATAACTAATTTGCCACAAGCTAAAAAAAATGCTACTAATGCACTACAAAAATCAACCGAATTAAATTACAACAGTGGTATAGAACGAGCATATTCTCAACTAGGATTAATTTATGAAGATGATGATAAATTAGATTCAGCATTAATCTATCACACTAAGGCCTTAACATTTAGTAAGCATTATGCTCCAAGTAATTTAGCAAAACATTATTGCAATATTGGCAATGTATATCTAAAAAAAGAACGTTATGACAGTGCGGTAATTAATTACAACACCGCATTATTAAACGAAAAAAAATACCCTAACTTAGGTGTGGTTATAGCTGTGCAAAACGGATTAATACTATTGTATTCAAGTCAAAACAAAAGTGCTGAAATACTTAAATTGGCGCCTGTACTTATCTTAAACATAAAAAAATCAGGCGATCATTTAGCGTTAGCAAAATTTTATTTTAACGTAGCTTTCTTTATACCTGCTAACAATACTGACAAGCGTATATATTACTTTACGCAAGCAATTAATGAAGCACAAATAGTAAAAGACTCTACATTGATGTATAAAGCCTATCAAGAATTAGGTGTAGAATATTGTAGGCAAAATTCTTTTAAAAAAGGGTATGAGTTATTGGCAAATGCGTTGCGTTTTTTCAAAAAAACAAACGAGCCAACAGATGTGTCTTATAACTACCTAAGCATGTACGATGTGGAATTAGCAAGGAAAAATTACAAAAAAGCATTGAGTTTTTTAGACTCCTCTTATTACTATATGCAAAAAAAAACAGATATGTCTGATGTTAATAAATTAGAAATTTATCAAGCATATACTGAAATTTACAACAAGCTAAAAGATTATAAAAACGCAAATATATATTTAATAAAAACGCACCATTTACAAGATTCTATTTATCAAAAAAACAACGATAGTAGAGTACTTGAATTTCAAACTAAATACGATACTGAGCTTAAAGAAAGTAAAATACAAGTACAAGATTTGCAGTTAAATAAGCAAACACAAACTCGTAATTTCATAATTTTATTCTTTTGTACACTTATAGCAGTAGGTGTTTTTATGTATTTAAAAAACAAAAAAACGCAACAAAAAAATAGTGAAAACGAGCAAATAAAAACACGCAAAAATATACTGGAATTGCAACAACAATTGCTCCGCACACAAATGAATCCTCACTTTATATTTAATGCGGTGGACGGTATTCAAAGTTTAATATACGCCAATCAAAATGAGCAAGCGGTTATTTATCTCAATAAATTTGCTAAGCTTACCCGACAAATACTGGAAAATTCAACACAAACGTACATACCCTTAGCCGAAGAAGTGGCTATGTTGAACAATTACCTAAGCATACAACAACTTTTACACAACGCTAAATTTACGTACTCACTAACGGTAGATGATACTATAGATGCCGAACTACTATTAGTACCACCAATGCTTACACAACCATGTATAGAAAATGCCATAAAACACGGGCTAAAAAACAAAACCGAAAATGGGAGTATTATTATTCGTTTCTATATGCAAAACGTTACGTTAATGTTTGAAGTAACCGATAATGGCAACGGTTTATCCCACAATAATAACGCACAGCACAAGTCTTTAGCTACTACAATAGTAAACCAACGCTTAACTAATAGCACAAGTAACAGTGATAATAAAATAACAATTGAAAATAATATTGTAAATAATATAATAACAGGTGCAAGTACTATGTTTGAAATACCGTATGTTTGTGAAAATTAAAACAAAATGTTAAGAGCCATTATTATTGATGATATTGATGCTATTAGAGCTAAAAACACTAGTCTAATAAAACAGTATTGCCCCAATGTAGTGCTAATAGCCGAGGCTAATAGTGTACAAACAGGTATTGCAGCTATACAACAATACGTACCCGATTTAGTTTTTTTGGACGTAGAAATGCCTGACGGTACAGGGTTTGACTTATTGCAACAGCTCGCACCTATCAATTTTAAAGTTATATTTATTACTGGCTTTCAGGATTTTGCTACACGTGCATTTAGGTTTAGTGCTATTGATTATTTGTTAAAACCAATAGACCCTACCGACTTAATAGAAGCCGTAAACAAAGCTCAAGAAACTGTAAATAAAGAAGTACTAGAGCTTAAATTTTCTACGCTATTTAATAATATAGAACGTCCTAAACATGCACAAAAAATAATATTAAAAACCGCCGAAAAAATATACTCAATAAATATACAAGACATAGTACACTGCGAGGCCGACAAAAATTACACTACATTTTATTTTATTAATGCGCCTATATTAGTGGTATCTAATACGCTAAAATACTACGAAACATTACTTCTACCACATGGTTTTTTTCGTTCGCATCAATCACATTTAATAAATATGAGCTATTTTGATCATTTTATTAAAGCAAATAATGGTACTATTTTATTAAAAAACAATACCGCTATACCTTTATCGGTGCGTAAACGAGAAGAGTTTTTAACGCTATTAGATAATTTGTAATCAAATAGTAAAAACGAATATTCAGCAAAGCGCTACGAATATTCATGTAAAAGAACTGTACATTTGTTTGTGTAAAATAATACTGTAATATACTATACATTCACGGCTATAAATAAAAAGCCGATGAAAACACTACTTAGCAACTACGAATTAAAAATTACGAATTACGGTATAAACCCACCCCTAACCCCTCCAAGGAGGGGAATTCGTGGCGTGATTATACAACTTGATATTTACGCGCAGTTTCCCCTCCTTGGAGGGGTTAGGGGTGGGTTTAAATGCCTAGTAACGACCATAGTACTAATAACTACGTGGTTGCTGAGCGGAGCCGAAGCGCAAGCCCAAAACAACGTAGGTATAGGCACCACCACGCCCAACCC
>JBEBIC010000195.1:0-5333 GCA_040080595.1 Bacteroidia bacterium
GTCTTTAGTTTCTGTAGCTATTTGTGCCAACGATTTATTATCAGCAAAACGAATAACAGGCACTAACAAGCCATCTTCTACAGCTACAGCCATACCTATATGTATGTGATTGTTGTGGCGTACAAAATCGTTTCTCCAGCTTGTATTTACCTTAGGATGCTTGCGTAATGCGGCAGCGCAGGCTTTTATAACCAAATCGTTAAACGATATTTTAGCTTCGCTAATAGCGTTCATTGCGGTACGTGCAGCCATTGCGTTTTCCATATCTAACTCTACCGTTAGGTAAAAATGAGGCGCGCCTTGTTTACTTTCGCTAAGGCGGCGTGCAATGGTTTTGCGCATTTGCGATACGGGTACATCAGTAAACGACTCCTCTCCTACGGTTGCATACACAGTGCGTGTACTTGCGGCAGCAGGATTGTAATTATCCAAATCTCGTTTTACAACACGCCCATCGTCGCCGCTACCTTTTACGTTATTTATGTTTATGCCTTTATCTGCAGCTATTGCTTTGGCTAACGGCGATGCTTTTAAACGACCATCGCTATTGTTAGTAGTAGTTGTATGTGCTACTTTAGTTTCAGCAACAACTGCTTTCACTACTACTGGCGCAGTGGCTTGTACAGTAGGCGTAGCAACAGGTTCGGCTACCGCTATTGGTGTAGCTTCGTTAGCCAATAGTGCTTGTACATCTTCGCCTTTAGCGCCTAATATTGCTAAAATAGCATTTACAGGCGCACTTTTGGTTTCTTGTACGCCAATGTGCAATAAAACACCGTCTTGAAACGACTCAAACTCCATAGTTGCTTTATCGGTTTCAATATCTGCTAACAATTCGCCCGATTTTACGGTGTCGCCTACTTTTTTGTGCCATTTGGCTACCACGCCGTCCGTCATGGTATCACTTAGTTTGGGCATTCTTACTATTTCCGCCATTGTGTTTTTAAATATGTAGTTATACTAATAAAATTAATTGTGTTTTAAGGATTACAAACATAGCTTTATTAGCAATTGTGTGCAAATTAAGTTTTGATGTACGTATCAACTTTTTATAATTATTAGATTTGCACCATTCATTTTATTAAACTTACCTCATACAATGCGTACTACTGCTACTGTTATCTCGTATTTATTGCACCCTTTGCTTATGGCTTTTTATAGTATTGCTATGCTATTTAGCATGCAAACTTATCTTACTACTATGCTACCTGGTAAGTACCAAGCATTTTTATTGGGTTTTATATTTTTAACTACATGCGCACTACCAGCGTTGTGCATTGGTTTTATGTTAAAATATAAAATAGTAAGCAATATGGATATTACCAATTATAATGAGCGTCGCATCCCCTATTTAATTACTGCTATGGCGTATGCTTTTAATTATTATTTGGTGCAAAAGTTTCATTTACCCACACTTATATACTACGTGTTGTTAGGTGCTACGCTTACTATATTATTAGCTATGTGTATAAATATAGTTTGGAAAATAAGTGCGCATAGCATTGGTATTGGTGGGCTTGCGGGCCTACTTGTAGGTATATGTTTGCGTATGGGGCTGTATATGCCTATGTACATAACTATTGCATTGCTACTATGTGGTATAGCAGCAAGCGCACGCTTGGTGTTGCAAGTACACACGCCAGCCCAAGTATATGTAGGTTTATTACTAGGCTTTGGTGTGCAATTTTTTATTATTCAAATATAATTTGTGTATTAAAAAATTAAATATATATTCGTGGTATAATAAATTATAAAAAACAAGAAACATGAAACACGTGTACTCTCCTTCTAGTGTTGCTTTTAAAAAGCAACTATTTTCATTGCTAAGTATTGTATTAATAGGCTTTACAAGCATTATTGCTAATGCCCAAAACAACGTAGGTATAGGTACAACTACACCTAACAATAAAGCTATATTGGAGTTGCAAGCTACCGACAAAGGCTTTTTGGCGCCTCGCTTAACGACTCCACAAATGAATTTGATAGCACCCGCTGCTACCGAAAGTGGTTTATTAATATACAATACAGATAGCGCTTGCTACCATTTTTATAACGGCACTGCATGGAAAAACTTATGCGACAACAGTTTAGATACGGCTGTACTTAATAAAGCCATTAAAAACTATTTAGGTGGTGTTAATTTTACTACGGTAATAAATAATTTATCAGTAGATAGTAGCGTAACCAACGTAGCTGTAATAAACAACGCAACCATTAATAACCTAACAGTAGATAGTAGCGTAACCAACGTAGCTGTAATAAACAACGCAACTATTAATAACCTAACGGTAGATAGTAGCGTAACCAACGTAGCTGTAATAAACAACGCAACCATTAATAACCTAACGGTAGATAGTAGCGTAACCAACGTAGCTGTAATAAACAACGCAACCATTAATAACCTAACGGTAGATAGTAGTTCAACTAATTACGCATACATTAACAACGCAAACATTAATAATTTAACTGTAGATAGTAGTGTTGCAAATTATTCTGAGGCAAATCATTTTCAAGGTGGTTGGGCAAGTATGGATAGCTTACAAATAGGAGGGCAAAACATAATGACTACAATAAGCGATAGTATAACTGCACAAGCATGGTTACTAAAAGGTAATAGTAATGTGAGCGCAACGAATGTATTAGGTACACTTAATCCTCAAAATTTACGTATAGTAGCTAATGGTGCCGAAAAAATAACAATAGCACAAGGCACAGGAAATGTAGGTGTAAACCAACCTTTACCAAGCCAACAGTTAGATGTAGTAGGTAACGTACAGTTTAGCGGAGCATTAATGCCAAACGGAAGTACAGGTACAACAGGGCAACTACTTACAAGTAATGGCGCAGGCTCTCCAACTTGGACAAGCGCATCAAGTATAAACACAAATACTATAGCTGGTACAGGTACTACCGCACCATTATTAGTATTAAACGGTATAGCCGATATTGCATACAAAAATGCAACTGCACAAGGTGTAATATTAGTGGACCCAAGTAGTGGCTGTTGGAAACTAACAGTAAGTACTACAGGTGCTTTAGTAACACAAAGCGTAACTTGTCCGTAAAAAGTATAACACTACAAAAACGCCCTATGTTTATTATAAACTAATAGGGCGTTTTTTTTGGTAATTTAATTAATTTAAAAATTTGATGATGTGTTAATTTGAAAATGAATTACTTACTATACAAGAAAACTCTGTGAGAAATTAAACAAAAAACATATCGAACAACGATACAAGGCTGTGCCGTTGTCTCTACGTATAACCTAAAAAACAACACAATGAAAATATTTACTAACGCAACCACCACTAATTTGCACCTTGTACCTTGTAAAACTAAACTAGGCGCAGGCTACACACCCAATCAAGTTTTACAATATACAGCATACAAAAAATCTACATTAAAAACCACAGTCGCTATTCTATTTGTACTGCTGTCCGTAAAAGCCACCCAAGCCCAAAACATAGGTGTAAATACGCTTAACCCCGACGCTTCGGCAATAATGGATATTACACATACCTCACGTGGTTTGCTCATACCTCGTTTGCCACTTACAAGCACTACCGATGTTACTACAATAACTAGCCCTGCGCTTAGTTTATTAGTATTTAATACCAACACAGCAGGTATACCGCCAAACGATGTAAAACCTGGCTTTTATTATTTTAATGGTACTAAATGGGTAGGTATAGGTACAGGTAACGCCTGGGAATTGCTTGGTAATACAGGTACTATAGCAGGTACAAACTTTATAGGCACTACTGATGCACAAGATGTAGTGTTTAAAACCAATAGCGTAGAAAATATGCGTATTTTAAATACTAACGGTAATGTTGGCATTGGCACAACTACGCCATTAAGTCAATTACACATTGATGGTGGTGCAGCAAACTCTTTACTAAATGTAGGTACTGCGGGGCAACGACAATTAATAATGGGAAATAGAAACTCTACGGCCGCTCTGTTAAACGGTGGTTTAGGAGCATATTCATCTATAATGGCTGCTAATGGCGAAATGCGTTTTGGATTAACCGAACAAGTAAACCCACTAGCGATACAATATGCTACATTTATGACTATTCAAAATGCTGGCAATGTAGGTATTGGTACGGTTGTACCCAATAGTAAATTAGAAGTGTTTGAAAGTTCAGGTACAACATCTGAACTTAGAATTAGTTCTACAACACCAGTAAAGTATGGTGAATTAATTTTCTCATCAAATAATACAGGCTTTTTAGACAGGGGAGCATCAATAGAAGGAAATGGTGAAAATACAGGAATAGATGTAGGCGCTATGGTTTTTAAAACACAATATGGAGCTACGCCAAGAACAGAAAGAATGCGTATAAATTCAGGAGGTAACGTAGGTATTGGCACAACAACTCCCACATTAAAACTACACTTGCATGATGCTGCTCAAAACTTTCATGCCTTACGTTTTACATCAGGCGTCAGCCAAGCTAACTACTGGGACTTAGTAAAACGTGGCGATGCTTACCTTGCAGGGCAAAATCATAATTTTGTATTTTCATACAATGGAGCTGAACACATAAGTATAGCCCCAACAACTGGTAATATGGGCTTAGGAGTAGCAACCCCTACCCAAAAATTAGATGTAGCAGGTAGCATAAAAATAACTGATGGCTCAGAGGGTGTGGGTAAAGTGCTTACTAGCGATGCTACTGGTAAAGGAACGTGGGTAGCAAATATACCACAAAACTATATAGGAACTATTGTTCCCGATGCTGTTTATGGACCAAGTTACCCTTCATCAACAGCACTTGGCGACCAAGTAGTTATAAGTACCCCAGGAACTTATATGATAGTGTATCAACGCTATTTTACTAAATTATCAGGCGGTACTAATGATTTCCATTTACAACTATCCGACAATAATTTTGCTACAGTTTTATCAGATGTAACATTGCAAGTAACTCCGCAAAATGTGTGGTTTCAGGGTAGTATAATACAAATACAAACCTATACTGTACCCACTACTTTAAAAGGTGGTTATGCTCTTTTTGCTGGCTCTTACAATAGTATAGGTAACGGTTCATGTATGTTTGCAATACGTCTTCAATAGTTTACATTTAACCTATTAAAAAAAATCTATCATGAAAAATTTCACCCCCGCAACACCCGCTAATTTGTATAATGTACTTCGCTCAGTAGTCATTCAACTACCCAATCAAGTTTTACAACATACAACACACAATAAAAACATACTAAAAAATACAGTCGCTATTCTATTTGTACTGCTGTCCGTAAAAGCCACCCAAGCCCAAAACATAGGTGTAAATACGCTTAACCCCGACGCTTCGGCAATAATGGAT